>NZ_DBNGPQ010000109.1:0-130533 GCF_057122925.1 Umezawaea sp.
GGGGGGGGGCGTCGACCGCACCCCCGCGCGCGGCGTCCGGGGTGGGATTTCTCTCACTCCCCGGCTGGTGGGATCCCCGTCGCGGTCGCGGGCGTTCCCCCGGCATGACCGCGGATCTTCAGGCCGACTGGACCGAGTGGCACCACCGACGCGAGGCCGTGCTCCGGCAACCCCACGGGTGGCTGAGCCTGACCGGGCTGCTGTGGCTGGACGAGTCGCCCCGGCGGTTCCCAGGGGTGCCCGGCGAGTGGACCGTCGCCGGTGGCCGCGCCCAGGTGAGCGCTGCCGCCGCCGAAGGCCTGGTGGTCGACGGCGCGGTGCTCGACGGGACGGCGTCGGTCGAGGTGGCCGAGCAGGGCTCGGAGCTCTTCGCCTCCTACGGCGACGTGCGGGTGGAGGTCGCCCTGCGGTCCGGCCGGTACGCGCTGCGGCCCCGCGACCCGAACTCCCCCACCCGGTTGGCGTTCACCGGGGTGCCCGCGTTCGACGTGCGGCCCGAGTTCGTCGTCGACGCCGAGTTCCGCCCCTACGAGGTGCCGCGGACGGTGGTCGTCGGCTCGGCCCAGGCCGGTCTGGAGCAGGAGACCACCGTGGACGGCGTACTGGTGTTCACCCTCGGCGGGGTCGAGCAGGAACTCGCCGCGTCGGTCGACGGCGACAGCGTGAACGTCCGGTTCAGCGACGCCACCAGCGGCACGTCCACGGCTCCGTGGCGCTCCCTGTCGGGCCCGCTGGTCGACGGGCGCGCGGTGCTGGACTTCAACCGCGCCACCAACATGCCCTTCTCCTTCTCCCCCTACGGCACGTGCCCCGAGCCGCCGGAGGGCAACGTCGTCACGGTCGCCGTCGAGGCGGGCGAGCGCACCCCCGCCTAGGCCGTCGCTCACCCGAGCGCCTCGCGGTTGGTTTCGGTCTACACTGAAGCCACTGAGCGCACGCGCGAGGCCGAGACCACCGCCGCGAGCGTCAGCCCGCCCAGGACCGCCGCGGTGCCCGGATAGCCCGCGAGGCCGAGACCGAGCCCGCCGAGCGCCGAGCCGACGAAGACGCCCAGGCTCATGCCCGCCGCGTTGATCCCGAGCGCCGAGCCGCGCAGCGGGCCGCACCGGCGCACCAGCAGGGTCGTCACGCAGGCCGCGACGCCCGCGTGGCCGGCGCCGAGCAGCACCGTCAGCGCCAGCGCGAGCGGCAGGGTGGGCGCGAAGTAGAAGCCGACGACGGCGCCGAGCGCGACCACGAGGCACACCACCATGACCCGCTCGGTCCTCCGGCCCTCCGCGGCGGCGTTGGTGAACCGGCCCGCGAACAGGTTGCCGACGAAGAACGAGCCGCCGCTGAGCGTCCACACGAGCGCGAACACGCCGGGGGACAACGAGAAGCGCTCGCCGTAGAACGCGGCCAGGTACGACAGGTAGCCCATGAACGCCGCGGTGCGCAGCAGGGCGACGGCCAGCAGCGGCACGGCACCGGGCACGGAGCCCAAGGCGCGCAACGACTCCAGGTAACCGATCCGCGGTCTCGGGGCGAGCACGGGGCCTCGGCGCGCGCGGAACAGCGCGGCGAGCGCGAACGAGATCACCGAGACGGCCACCAGGTCGCCCTGCCAGCCCCACAGCAGCGCGGGCGCGGCGACCAGCGGCGCGGCGAGCATCGCCGTCAGCGACTGCGTCGCCGTGACGAGCGTGGCCGCGCGGCCCGCGGCGGGGCCGTCGCCGAACCGGTCGGCCGCCATCGCCGCCGTGGCGGGCGCCAGCACGGACGTGCCCGCGCCGACGAGCAGCGCGAACGCCACCCAGGCGACGAAGTGACCGGTCGCGCCGAGCAGCGAGGACAGGCCGAGCAGCGCCAGACCGGCCGCCGCCACGTGCCGCTTGGGCAGCCGGTCGAGCAGCGGCGCCACGGCCGCGCCCACGGCCAGCGCGGCCAGGCCGCCGAGCCCGCGCAGGCTGCCCAGCGCGGCCACGCCGCTGCCAGCCTCCTCCGCGATCGGCACCAGGAACGTGCTGAACACGGTGAACGGCAGCAGGCCGACGGCCGAGGCGAGCAGGACCGGCCCGAGCGCGCGGGCCATCCGCAGGTCGCCCGGCACGGGCGGATCCGTTGTCGTGGCGGTCATGGGAGCCTCGTCCGGTAGGGGGACCCGAACGTACCTCCGGGGTACGACGGTTCCGGGTCGCCGCCCGTTGCCCGCTGTTTCCCCTTCCGGGAAACCCCGAGGCGCCGCCCGGCGGAAGCCGGACGGCGCCTCGGGGACGCGAGGACGTGCTACGGGTAGCTGACCAGGTTCGCGACCGTCGCGTTGCCGGGGCCCACCGTCCCACCGGTGGTGTTGACGATGTTGCGGATCGTGCCCTGGTTGCCGCCGAGCGAGACGGTCACCATGTTGTGGAAGCGCACGTTCGGGTGGTTGGGCGTCTCGATCGCGCGGGCGTTCACCACGCTCGGGTTGACGTTGAAGAAGCAGTAGCTGCCGAATCCCCAGACCTCGTGGCTGGTGACCGAGTTCGCGACCTTGTACGCCGCGTAGCCCTGCGTGGAGCCGTTCATGTAGGCCGCCTGGTTCGGCGGGTCGTACGGCATCTCGTTCTGGTAGAAGTACGTCTTGCCGCCGTTGCCGTTCCAGATGGTCTGGTACTTCTGGTAGTGCTCGACGAACAGGCCGTACATCGTCACGTTGTCGCCGTTGACGATCAGCCCGGTGTCCGAGGTGTTGACGGTCCAGCCCACCCCGTTGCCCGTGCTGTCGCCGTGGTCACCGCGCCAGATCCACAGGTGGTCGCCGATGACGTTGTCGCTGTTGATGACGAGGTTCGTCGTGGCCCGCCCGACGACCGCGCCGCCGACCCGGAAGAACACGTCGTTCAGCGACGTCGGGTTGGCCGAGTGGTTCGCGCTGGAGCCCGCGGGGCCGATCTCCATCAGCAGGTTGGAGTTCGTGGTGCCCGCGTCGACCAGGATGCCCGCGATCTTGACGCCGTCGACGTCCGCGACGGTCATCGCGGTGACGCCGTTCTCCGGGATCAGCGTCGCCAGGCCGAGGCCGAGCACGACGGTGTCCGGACGGGTGACGCGGATCGTCTCGTTCAAGCGGTGCACACCCGGTCCGAAGATCAGGTCCTTGCCCGCGGCGAGCGCGGCGTTGATGGCGCTCGCCGAGGTGCCCGGCTTGGCCACGAAGAACTGGCTGATGGGCAGGTTCTGGCCGGCGGGGGTGCCGTTCGTCCAGCTCGCGCCCGCGGAGTTGTTCCGCAGCGCGGGGACGAAGACGTTGTAGCCGCCCGCCGCGTCGATGTTGAGGAACGGCTTCTCGCGGACCTGCGGGGTCTGGTTGACCCGCGTGTACGGCGGGTTGGGGAAGGTGCCCGCGGGGGCGTTGGTCGCGCCGACGAACACCATGTTCCAGTTGGACCCGGTCCAGCTGCCCATGTCGCTGTTGCGGGTCAGCCACTGCTGCTGCGAGCCGGAGCGGACCTGTCCGTCGATCTTGCTGTCGGCCAGCAGGCCGCCGCTGGACCAGCCTCCGTCGTCGAGCTGGAGGTTGCCGCGGACGTGCATGCGGCGGTACGGCGCGGCCTGCGAGACGGCCCAGCGGTCGGTGCCGCCGGTCGGGGTGACCGACAGGTTCTCCGCCGCGCGCCAGAAGTTCTGCGTCGCGTTGCCCTGGAACCAGTCGGCCTCGACGTGCACCGAGCCGTTGACGTTCACGCTGTCCGGCGACATGCCGAGACCGAGGACGTGGGTGTAGAAGCCCACGTTCACGTTCGCGTTGTACGTGCCCGGCTTGAACATCAGCGCGTACCGCTGCGTGCCGAACTGGTTGCGCTCCTGCTGCGCGAAGACCTGGTCGACCCTGCTCTGGATGCTCGCGGCCGACATCGACGGGTCGAAGATGATGGCGTTCGGGCCGAAGTCGGGCTGGCCGGGCACGGGCGTGGTACCTCCTGCGGGGACGAGGCTGAACGTCTGCGCGCCCGACCCGTTGCAGGTGTACTGCTGGAGCTGCACGCTGTCCGCCGTGGACGCGCTCGGCACGTCGAGGCACTTCCCGCTCAGCCTGCTGACGAAGCGGTACGAACCACCTGCCTGCTCGACCGCCTGCCACTGCTGGTTGTTGCCACCACCATAGGTCCACAGGTGGATCAGTCCACCGTCGGCGGTGGACACGTCCGCCACGTCGAGCACCTGCGCGGAGTTGTCGCGGGCGTTGATCCTGCTGAACCCGCCGCTGGTGGGCTGGAACTGCCACTGCTGGGCGCTGCTGCTGTTGCAGGTGTACTGCTGGACCGCGGTGCCGTTGGCGGTCGCGGCGGCACGCGCGTCGACGCACTTGCCGCTGCCCTGGTTCACGACCGTGTACCAGGTGCCGGGGTCGACCGCCGCGTTCGCGGCGGGAGCGGCGGCCAGGGCCGTGATCGTGCCCGCGATGATCGCCAGCACGGCGGCGAGCGCCGTTCGGCGACCGCGCGGCACGCGGGACTGGGGACGTGGGAGCACTGGGGAAACCCTCCTCGGCCGCGCTGCGCGGCGTCGTCGCCAACGCGCGCGGAGGCGATCGGCCACCTCGCGCGGAGGACGCGGGGGGCCGGTGGCAGGGGTGCGCGCGCCGGAGTTCCGTCGAACGGTGATCAGGCAGGGTGGATTGTTCGCCGGGGGACGTCAGAGCGTTGTTCGACGATGGCCGCGCGGCTCCGAAAAGGCGAGACTACCGACTCTCGCCGGCCTCGGGTTTCCGCCGATGTCGATGTCGTGCATCGACGTCGGTTCTGCTCACCGGGGCTCCCTCCTGCGTGGTTCAGGACGTTATGACTGTTACCGCCAGGTGTCAATACATCACTTAAACTAAGTCTTGAAGCATGTTCTCCCGGCGACCGCGGCGACGGGCGGGAAAACCGGTCCATAGGATGCGCCGGTGGCCACCCTCGCGTTCGAGACCGTCTTCCGCGGCACCCCTCCCGCTCGCGACAGCGCCTACCTGCTGGACCAGTCGGTCGGGTTCGTGAAGGACCACTGGCTCGGCTACCTGCCCGACCGGGCCTGCTGGCCCTCCGAGCTGGACGACCGCACCACCGTCGACCGGCGCGTCCTGTTCGCCATCGGGGAGCGCGCCGACGACGAGCTGGGCGCGGTCCACACCCTGGTCGCGACGCAGGTCTGGGCCGTCGGCACGAAGCGGCGCAACGCCGCCAAGCTGGGCTCGGTCTTCGACGCGAACCCCGGCACCGTCGGCGCCAACCTCGCCCACGCGGTGCGCACGGCCCGTGCCGACGGCGCCGTCGCGGGGTACGCGACCCTCGCCCGCCGGGGCGATCACGCGCTCGCCCGGCTCGGCGCGGCCGACGGAGGCCGGGTGCTGCACTTCGGCGCGTACGACCCGGTGGCGGGCGGCCCGCTGATCCTGGACCAGCACGTCACGGTGGGCGTGAACGCCCTGCGCGGCTCGAACTGGAGCCCGGACGGACCGTGGTCGACCGAGCAGTACGGCGACTACCTCCGCTACGCGCGGGAGTGGGCGGAGCGCTGGGCGCCGGGCACGGCGACCGACCTCGTGGAGCGCACCCTGGCCGCGGCCGGGCAGGCGCTCGGCCGCGCCTGACGCCGTTCCGGTCCACCGCGATCCGCGCCGTCCCCGCCCGGTCCTTTCTCCGGACCGGGCCGGACGCAGTGCGCGACCGAACGGTGAACGGTTCACCGGAGGCGGTTTTATCGCCCATTCGTACTCCATTCGTGGAGGTTCGTGTCCCAGGTGGTTGCGAATAGGGTCGACAAGTGGTTCTCCATTCCCTGTTTCCGCCGGGTGGTCGTGTTCCGGAAAGCGAATCCGCGCTTCACCGACCACGACCAACCCCGCGGGGCATTCGATGCCGAGCACGTTCTCCCGGCGCGTCGTCCACACCGACCCGGCCTCGGCGCGGACCGCCCTCGACGGCCCTGCCCGCGCGGGCACCGCCGTCGCGCCGGCGCTCGTCACGATCGACGAGGGTGGGGCTGCGCCGCGCGCGGACGCCAGGGCCGGGTCGGCGAGGTCGCCGTCGACGAGATCCGATCCGAACTCCTCGAAGGCCTGGCGACCGGCTCACCCCCGAACTGGTCAGGCACACGCTTTCCCTGCGCGGGCGCCGGAGAGGGAGGTGAAAGCGAGTGGACCGGACCTCGGGCGGGTCCCCTTCGGCCGGTGGCGCACGGGTGACAGCCAGTGGCGCGCATCAGGGAGAAGATGTGGTCCACGGTTCGCCGCTGTTGACGAAGTACGATCCCGCGATGGTCACCGCGGGCGAGCACAACGCGATCACCGACGTGCCGGGCATCAGGGTCGGCAACGCCACCAGGACCGGCGGAGGGGCGCTGACCGGGACCACCGTGGTCCTGCTGCCGGAGGGTTCGCTGGCGACGGTGGACGTCCGGGGCGGGGCGCCCGCGACCCGTGAGACGGCGGCGCTGGACCCCCGGTACGGCGGGCGCGCCGTACCGGCGATCGTGCTCACCGGCGGCAGCTCGTACGGGCTGGCGGCGGCCGACGGCGTGCAGGCGTGGCTGGGCACCGACGACCCGCTGGTGCCCGCCGCCGCGCTCTTCGACCTCGGCCGCGGCGGCGACTTCGCGCTCCGGCCCACGCCCGCGTTCGGCGTGGAGGCCGCGTCGGCGGCGACGGCGGCGTCCTTCGGCTGCGGCAACGTCGGAGCGGGCGCCGGTGCGGTGAACGCCGACCTCAAGGGCGGGCTCGGCACCGCCAGCGCGGTGCTGCCGGACGGCACGGTCGTCGCCGCGCTGGCCGCGCTGAACGCCGTCGGATCGTCCGTGGACCACACCACCGGGCTGCCCCACGGTCTGTCCCTGGGTGCGGCGGGCCGCCTCCGCGACGGCGAACCCGTCGGCTGGCGGGAGTTCCCCGCCGCCGGGGGTGACGAACCGACCGAGCCGCCCCCGACGGGCGGCAACCCGCTCAACACGGTCATCGGCGTCGTGGCCACCACCGCCCGCCTCTCCCCCTCCGACCTGTACCGGCTGGCGAACGCGGGCCAGGACGGCCTGGCGCTGGCCGTGCGGCCCGCCCACGGCCTGTTCGACGGCGACACGGTGTTCTCGGTGTCCACCGGCACGGCGGAGACCGACCCCGAGGCGGTCGTCGCGGCGGCGGCCGAGGTGTTCGCGCGGGCGCTGGTGCACGGGCTGCTGGCCGCGGAGTCGGTCACGACGACCGCCGGGCACCTGGTGGCGTACCGGGAGCGGTACCCGAGGACGGCGGCCGGGTACCGGCGCTAGTCAGGGGTGGACCGCGCCGGGGACCAGGCCCGCGCGGTGGGCGAAGACGACCGCGTGGACCCGGTCGCGCAGGCCCAGCTTGGCCAGCAGGCGCGACACGTAGGTCTTCACGGTCTCGTGGCTGATCACCAGCGCCGCCGCGATCTCCGCGTTGGACAGGCCCTCGGCGATCAGCTTCAGGACCTCCAGCTCGCGCGGCGTCAGCGGGTGCTCGGGGTCCGGCGTGGTCGGCTGGACGCGGGACGCGAACCGGCCGATGAGGGTCCGCGTCACGGCGGGCGCCAGCAGGGAGTCTCCCCCGGCGACCGTGCGGATGCCCGCGATCAGGTCCGCGGGCGCCGCGTCCTTGAGCAGGAACCCGCTCGCCCCGGCCCGCAGCGCCTCGTACACGTACTCGTCGAGGGTGAAGGTGGTCACCACCAGCACCTTCACCGGTTCGGCCACACCCTCGCCCGCGAGCCGCCGGGTCGCCTCGATGCCGTCCAGCACGGGCATCCGGATGTCCATCACGACGACGTCGGGCCGCACCTCGCGGACCAGGTCGACCGCCGCGCGGCCGTCGGCGGCCTCGCCGACCACCTCGATGTCGGGCTGGGCACCGAAGATCGTCGCATAACCGGTGCGCACCAGTTCCTGGTCGTCGCACACCACCACCCGGATCACGCGCAGACCCTAGCGCCACCCCGGCGGGCGGAGCGCGCGGCGGTCAGCTCGCCGTGTAGACCGCGGCGTCCCCGTGGTGCGGCACGCCGACGCGGGCCAGCTCGTCGAACGTCCTGGCGTCCAGCACGACCATCCCCGCCCGGCCGTCGCGGCCGTCCAGCACGACGGACAGCAGCACGCCGTCGTCCTCGTGCCGGGCCGTCGGCGAGGGCACGAACACGGGCTCGCCGGGGTGCTGGCCGGGTTCGTGCCACACGCACGTGTCGCCCGAGTGCACGTCGATCTTCACCAGGCTGTCGAACACCGAGCCGCCGCGCGCGTCCCGGACGCCGACGCCGTAGGCGAACCGGTAGTCGCCGCCGTTGTGCGCGCGGTAGGAGATGCGGGGCAGCTCGAACGCCTCGCTCGCCAGGCGGCGGGTGTGCACCACGCCGCCGAGCAGGTCGATCTCGTAGCGGGTCGGCAGCGCGAGGGGCAGTTCGCCGCGCCAGCGGGAGGGCCGGGGCGCGTTGACCGGGTCGGCGTTGGGGTAGGAGCAGATGTCCAGCACCACGCGGTGGCCCGCGTCGCGGGCGTTGATGTGGTGGAAGGCGAAGAACGCCTCGGTGCGGTGGTCCGCGACGATCCGGCCGTCGGCCTGGTCGACCACGATGAACCGGGTGCCGAGTTCGGGGCGCCAGCGGTGGTTGGAGATGAACGGCCTGCCGGGCGCGAGCGGGTGGCGCGGGTCCACGACGTACGGGTACTCGACCAGCACGACGAACCTGTCGGTGACCGCGAAGCTGTGCAGGTAGCCGGGGTTCTCGGTCGGCACGGCCACCAGCAGCTCCCTGACCCTGCTGCCGGGGCGCCTGCGGTGGATGCGGTACTCGCTGCGCTCGCCGAAGCGCAGGACGTAGTCGAGCACGTCGCCGGTGAGCGGCGCGTGGTGCGGGTGCGCGCTGGGCACGGCCGTCGGCAGGCCGCCCGCGATGCCGACGCCGTCGAGCACGCCGGGGTCGAAGTCGACCGCGATCGGGGTGTCGTGGCGGGCCCACTGGCGGTCGGCGAGCGACAGCACGTTCGCGGCGGCGTTGGGAGCGATCCGGTACCGGGTCAGGAAGCGGGAGAACAGCGAGCGGCACGGGTCCGCGGTGAACCCGGCGAAGTCGATGCGGCCACGGTCGCGCGGGGTGGGCACGCCGTCGGGCGAGACCGACCGGTAGGCCACCGCTCCGCCGCCGAAACCGAAGCGGTGCAACGCCGACGGGCCGCCGAGCCAGTTGCGGAACGCCGACGGCGAGGTGGCGGGGCCGGTGCGCAGGAGGGTGCCCGAGAGCCAGTTCGGCACAGCGCCCTCGACGGGGAGGACGGGTGCGGGAACGTCCACGGCCATCCCGTCTTGCACCCCGTGCATGGCAGACCTACTCCCGGTTGGTGGAAACCTCGTTATGGAACACCGTTGTTATTCGGTTAGTCAAGCAAGCGGGCACGTCAGGGTGCGGGATACCGCGCCGCGTAACGGGTTGGTGACTCACCGATCATGGCGGTGAAGTCGCGGGCCAGGTGGGCTTGGTCCGAGTAGCCCAGTTCCGCGGCCACCCCGGCCCAGTCGACCGCCGCCGAACGAGCCATCCTGTCCGTCACCTCGCGGAGCCGGTACCGGCGGATCACCCACTTCGGGCCCACGCCAACGTACTCGGCGAACAGCCGCTGCACAGATCGGACGTGGGTGCCGAGGCGCTCGGCCAGGTCGGAGACCCTGGTGAGGCCGGGATCACCGGCCACCAGCGCGACCACCGACGCCACGTGCTCGGCCGCCGGATCGGGCGCGGGCCACGCGGAGCGCAGGAACCCCTCGACGATCCGCGCCTGTTCCCCGGCGTCCTCGGCCTCCAGCACGGCGCGAGCGGGAACCGGGCCGAACACCTCGGCGGCGGGCAGGACCCGGCCCGTGATCGTGGACACGGACCGGCCGAGGAACGGCCGGAAGCAGCCGGGCCGGAACGCCACGCCGAACACCCGGCCCGCGCCCGCCAGCACCTTGTGGCCGGACCGGCGGCCGACGCCGTGCACCTGCGCGGCACCGTTCGGGAAGGACAGCTGCACGGTCGGGTTCGGCACGACCAGCTGCCGGTACGGCGGTTGGTCGCCCAGGTCCCAGGAGACGGCCCAGAAGTGGTCCACGAAGGACGCCAGGTCGGCGGCGGGCTCGGGGAACGAGTGGACCTGGAAGTCCGCCCACGCACCGCCGACCTCCCGCACGTCCCGCTCCGCCACGGTGGGGATCCTACGTGTCGCGTTCGTCCAAGACAGCGCCGCGGCGCGCTCCTACCGTGGCGGCACAACGGGAACACGCCAGTGGGGAGCACGGACATGGCACGGGGACGACTGGTCGGGAGCACCGCGGCGACGACGATCGGCGTGCTGCGCAGCGTGCGCGACCTGGACGCGCCGACGCCGTGCGCGGAGTTCGACGTGCGCGCGCTGCTCGGGCACCTGCTCACCTGGGGGCCGTCGCTGGCGGGCGCGGGACGCGGGGAGGCCGTGCCGCCGCTGGAGGGCGTGCGCGTCGGCGACGACTGGGCGGAGCGGGTGGCGGCGCAGGTCGAGGACGTCGCCGCCGCGTGGGGCGACGACGCCGCGTGGGAGGGCACGACGCACATGGGCGGCCCGACGGAGATGCCCGCCGACCTGGTCGGCGGGATGGTGCTGGTGGAGCTGCTGGTGCACGGCTGGGACCTCGGCCGGGCGAGCGGGCAGCGGCCGGAGTGGGACGACGACGTCCTGGGGTTCGCCCTCGGCGAGGTGGCGAAGACCGCGGACCAGGGCCGCGCCATGGGGGTGTACGGCGCGGAGGTCGTCGTGCCCGACGGGGCGCCCACCGTGGACCGGGTGCTCGGGTTGACCGGGCGCGATCCGCGGTGGAAGCCGTAACACCGTGTCAGATCCGGCAGGCTTCCAATTTCGTCACGAGAATCGCCTCGGCGCCGATGTTCATCAGCTCGTCCATGAGCCGCTGAATTCCACGCCGCTCCACCAGGGAACGCACCGCGACCCATCCTTCTTTCGCCAGGGGCGACAAGGTCGGGGATTCGCGGCCAGGGGTCAATTCGCACGCCCGGTCGACCACGTCCGTGCGGCACACGTAATCGATCAACACGAATTCACGGGCGTGCAGCACGCCTTGCAAGCGCTGCACCAGCACTTCTACGGCGGTCTCCAACTCGGGTGACAACTTTCGCCCCTCGGTGCGGACGAGGACCGCTTCCGAGGCGAGGACGGGATCGCCGAACGCCTCCAAACCGGCGTTGCGCAGGGAGGTCCCGGTCTCGACGACGTCGGCGACGGCGTCGGCGAGGCCGAGGGCGACCGCGTTCTCCACGGCGCCCTCCAGCTTGACCAGGTGCGCGCTCACACCCAGTCCCACCAGGTACTTCCCGACCAGGGTCGGGTAGCTCGTCGCCACCTTGCGCCCGTCGAGCGCGGCGACCTCGGAGACCTCCCCCGGCTTGGCGGCGAACCGGAACTTCGACTTGGCGAATCCGAGGGGAAGGATTTCCTTGGCGGCGGCACCCGAGTCGTGCAGGAGATCCCGACCGGTGATGCCGACGTTGAGCGCACCACTTCCCACGTAGACGGCGATGTCCTTCGGGCGCTGGAAGAAGAATTCCACCCCGTGCGCGAGGTCGAGCATCGAAAGCTCGCGATTGTTGCGGTGCAGTTGATAACCCGCATCGGTCAGCAACTGCATGGCAGCGCCACTCAAAGAACCCTTGTTCGGCACTGCGACACGAAGCAGAGTCATGATCGCAATGGTCGCACAAGGCCTCCGCCATTCCACAATCAAGGCACCACGTTCGTGCCGCCGGGACGTGGCGGGCACCTCACGCTCCGCACCCGGTGCTCGCGGAACAGGCAGAACGGCGCGCACCGGCCGGGCGCGGGGACGGCCTGCTGAGACGGGGATTGCGCTCCACCGGGTACCTCGTGCTAGCTTTCCTCGTGTCAAAGTAAGTTGTGCACAAGGCAGTTGCACCGACATCCCACGGAGGACCCCGATGCGCACGTTCACCCTCACCGCGGCACTGGCACTGGTGGCGGGCCTGGTCGCGACCGCCCTGCCGCTCTCGTTCGCCGCGGCCGACACCGCGAGCGCCGAACGCCCCGGCGGACCCAAACCCACCGTGGTCCTCGTGCACGGCGCGTTCGCCGAGTCGTCGAGCTGGAACGGCGTCGTGTCCCGGCTGCGCGACCGCGGCTACCCGGTGGTCGCCGTCGCCAACCCGCTGCGCTCGCTGGACACCGACGTCGCCTACCTCAGGGCGGTGCTGGCGGGCGTGCGGGGGCCGGTCGTGCTCGCCGGGCACTCCTACGGCGGCCTGGTCATCTCCGGCGCGGCGACGGGCAACCCGAACGTCAGGTCCCTCGCCTACATCGCCGCGTTCGCCCCGGAGGCCGGTGAGTCGGCGCTCGACCTGACCGGCGAGTTCCCCGGCAGCACGCTGCCCCCGACGCTGAACCCGATCCCGCTCGGCGACGGCACCAACGACCTGACGATCAAGCAGGAGCTGTTCCGCGAGCAGTTCGCCGCCGACGTGCCCCGGCAGGAGGCGGCGCTGATGGCCGCGACCCAGCGCCCGGTCCGGGACGCCGCGCTGTCCGGCGCCGCGGGCGCACCGGCGTGGCGCGCCATCCCGTCCTGGTTCCTGATCCCGACCGCGGACAAGAACATCCCGCTGGAGGCCCAGCGGTTCATGGCGGAGCGCGCCGACGCCCGCGGCGTGGTCGAACTGCGCGGCGCCTCGCACGCGGTCACCGTCTCCCGGCCCTCGGAGGTGGCGGACCTGATCGTCCGCGCCGCCCGCTGACCGCACGCGGGCCGCCGTTCCCCGGTCCGGGGGACGGCGGCCCGCTGCGCTAGACCCGTTCCACCAGCAGGGACACGCCCTGGCCGACGCCGACGCAGAGCGTGGCGAGCCCGCGCGTGCCGCCCTCGCGCTCCAGCCGCCCGAGCAGGGTCACCACCAGGCGCGCGCCGGACGCGCCGAGCGGGTGGCCCAGCGCGATGGCCCCGCCGTCGGCGTTCACCCGCTCCTCGTCCAGCTTCAACCGCCGCACCACGGCCAGGCTCTGGACGGCGAACGCCTCG
The DNA here is from genome assembly GCF_057122925.1 of Umezawaea sp. NCBI lineage: Bacteria > Bacillati > Actinomycetota > Actinomycetes > Pseudonocardiales > Pseudonocardiaceae > Umezawaea > Umezawaea sp. Next base: position 13,055 of record NZ_DBNGPQ010000109.1, read on the forward strand.
TTCAGCTCCACGGCGTCGAGCGAGTCGACGGCCCAGCCGACCCGCGCGAGCACCTTCTCCGTGGCCGGGACCGGTCCCAGCCCCATCACGTGCGGCGACACGCCCGCGCTCGCGCCCGCCACCACGCGGGCGCGGGGCGTGAGCCCGTGCTCGCGGACGGCGTCCTCGCTCGCCAGCACCAGCGCCGCGGCGCCGTCGGACAGCGGCGACGACGACCCCGCCGTGACCACACCGCCGTCCCGGAACACGGTCCTCAGCGAGGCGAGCTTCTCCAGCGAACCACCGCGTCGCGGCCCCTCGTCGACGGCGAACTCGCCGCCCTTCACCGGGACCGGCACGATCTCGGCGTCGAAGCGGCCCGCGTCGACGGCCGCGACCGCCCGTTCGTGGCTGCGCAGGGAGAACGCGTCGGAGTCCTCGCGGGTGATCCCGTCGAGCGCGGCGACCTCCTCTGCCGTCTCCCCCATCGTCAGCGTCGTGTCGGGGTCGAACCGGGGGTTCGTGAACCGCCAGCCCAGGGACGTGTCCGACACCTCGCCGGGCTTGGCCCACGGCGTGCCGGGCTTGGCCATCACCCACGGGGCGCGGGTCATCGACTCCACGCCGCCCGCGACGACCACGTCGGCCTCGCCGGAGCGGATCGCCTGCGCGGCGGTGGCCACGGCGGTGAGGCCGCTCGCGCACAGCCGGTTCACGGTGTAGCCGGGGACCTCGACGGGCAGGCCCGCGAGCAGCACGGCCATGCGGGCGACGTTCCGGTTGTCCTCACCGGCCTGGTTGGCGGCCCCGAGGACCACCTCGTCCACCGCGCCGCCGGGCAGGCCCGCCCGCCGCAGCACCTCGGCGACCACGAGCCCGGCCAGGTCGTCCGGCCGGACGCCCGCCAGCGCACCCCCGTAGCGGCCTTGGGCGGTGCGGACTCCGTCGACCAGGTACACCTCGGGCATCAGGGTTCCCTTCCTCGGCAGGACCTCCATTATCCACCGTCCGTTCGGTCAGGAAACGAGAGGTGGGCGACAATGCCGCCATGACCACGAAGCGCGGCCGTCCGGGCTACGACCTGGAGTCCCTCCTCCTGGTGGCCGTGAAGCTGTTCAACGAGCGCGGCTACGACGGCACCAGCATGGAGGACCTGGCCCGCAAGCTCGGCATCACGAAGTCCGCGATCTACTACCACGTGCCCAGCAAGGACGAGCTCCTCCGGCTGGCCGTGGACCGCGCGCTGGACGGCCTGTTCGCGGTCGTGGCCGAGGTGGACGACGTCCCCGGCCGGGCGATCGACCGCCTGGAGCACGTGCTGCGCGGCAGCGTCGCCGTCCTGGTGCGGCAGCTGCCTTTCGTCACGCTGCTGCTCCGCGTGCGGGGCAACACGAAGGTGGAGCGGACCGCGCTGGCCCGGCGCCGCGAGTTCGACCACCTCATCACCGACCTGGTGAAGCAGGCGGAGGCCGAGGGCGACGTGCGGGAGGGGCTCGACCCGGCGACGGTCGCCCGGCTCCTCTTCGGCATGGTGAACTCGCTGACCGAGTGGTACCGCCCGCGCCGCGGCTCCGACCACACCGAACTGGCCGACACCGTGTGCCACATGGCCTTCGACGGGATCCGCCGGGGCTAGACCGGGCCGCCGGAGCGCCAGTACAGCCCGGCGTCCCTGCTCAGCAGGCCCGCGTCGATCAGGTACCGGCGCAGCGAGATGTGGTCGGCCTCGCCGCCCTCGCACCAGGCCCGCAGCGCGGCGTTCACCTCCGACTCCGGGTACCTGCGCCCCGGCTCGAACGTCTGCGCCACGTGCTCCAGCACGGTCAGCCGCTTGGACCCCGCCGACGGGAACCGCACCAGCCGCCCACCCCGCACGAACGCCCGCAGCACCTGGTCCTCGTGCTCGGGCGGAGCCGCGGTGGCCGCGCTCGCGACCTCCTTGAACAGCTCGGCGTGCAGCACGACCCCGGAGGGGCCGGACGCGACCAGACCGCCCGACTCCAGCCGCCGCAACGCCTTGAGCACCACCCGGACGTCGAGGTCCGCCGCCGCGGCGATCTCCGCGGGCGAGCGGGCGCCCAGCACGACGGCGGCCACGACGCGGAGGCGTTCCGGTTCGGCCAGGAGGCCGACGAGGTGTTCGGGGGTCACGGCTCCCACCTAACCCGATCCATGACGAAGCACACAGTCGAATAATCAGTTGGTGCACCAATGATTGGTACACTAAGCACATGGAGGAGGACCCGCTGGCCCTGGAGAACCAGGTCTGCTTCGCGCTCTCGATCGCCGCCCGCGGCGTCGTGGCCGTCTACAAGCCGCTGCTGGAACCCATGGGCCTCACCCACCCGCAGTACCTGGTGATGCTGGCCCTGTGGCAGCGGGACCCGCTGTCCGGCAGGGAGCTGTGCTCCCTGCTCAAGCTCGACCCCGGCACCCTCTCCCCGCTGCTGAAGCGACTGGAGTCGGCCGGGTACGTCACCCGCGAGCGCGACCGCGCCGACGAGCGCGCGCTGGCGGTCACCCTCACCGCCGCGGGCCGCGCCCTGCGCGACGAGGCGCTCGGGATCCCGCCCGCGATCGTCGGCAGGCTCGGCATGAGCCTGGACGAGCTGCGCACCCTGCACAGCTCGCTGACCCGCGTCATCGCCGCCGCACACCAGGAGCAGCCGTGAAGCCGAACCCCGTCCTCCGCCTCTGGTACTACCTGGGGGGCCGCCTGCCGCAGGGCCACCGCGAGTGGGTGTTCCACAACGTCACGCGCCCGAACTGGCTGCTCCACTTCACCGCCCGCTCGCTGCTCCAGGTCCTGCCGCTGAGCCTGGTGATCGGCGTGCTCCTGGTGGTGCTGCTGGGTTCCCCGATCGGCCTCGCCGTGGCGTGCGGCGCGCTGGGCCTCATCGTCGGCGTCTACTTCTCCCTGTCCTACGCCGCCGAGAGCGTCGAGAACCGGATCACGAAGTACGGCTACCCCCACGGAGCCGCGGGCGAGGCCCGCGCCCGGCGCACCGACGACGACCAGCAGGCCCGCTACAACGCGACCTGGCGCTCCTAGCCCGGACGGCCCGTCCGGTACTCCTGCGGGCTGACACCCCGTTCGCGCTTGAACGCGGTGCTCAGCGAGAACGAGCTGCCGTACCCGACCTGCCGGGCCACCGCGCCGACCGTGGCGTCCGTGCCGCGCAGCAGGTCCGCGGCCAGCGCCAGCCGCCAGCCGGTCAGGAACGCCATCGGAGGCTCGCCGACGAGGTCGGTGAACCGGCGGGCCAGCGCCGCCCGCGACACGCCCACCTCGGCGGCCAGCCCCGCCACCGTCCACGGGTGCGCGGGGTTGTGCTGGAGCAGCCGGACCGCCCGTCCCACCACGGGATCGGCGAGCGCGCGGTACCAGGCGGGCGCGTCGGCGCGGGCGAACCACGCGCGCAGCACCGCGATCAGCAGCAGGTCGAGCAGGCGGTCCAGGACGGCCTCCTGGCCAGGCTCGTCCTTGGCGATCTCGGCCGCCAGCAGCGGGACGACCGGGCAGTCCCACTCGTCCTCGCGCAGCACCAGCAGCGTCGGCAGCGCGTCGAGCAGCCGTCGGCTCACCTCGCCGCGCACCGGGTACGCGCCGGTCAGCATCATCGTGCCGCCGTCGGGGTTGGTGCCCCAGGTGCGGACGCCGAGGCCCATGCTCGCGGCGAGGCCGCGGCCGTCGGGCGTCTCGCAGCGCTGGCCGGGGTGGATGACCGCCTGCGGCACGGTGTCCGGGTGGTCGGCGACGGTGTACGGCTCGGGGCCGAGGACCACGGCGACGTCGCCCGCCACCAGCGGCACCGGCTCGGCCGCGCCGGGCGGCACGATCCAGGCGTGGCCGCGCACCACCGAGACGACGGTCAGCGGGGCCTCGTCCTGGACGCGGATCGACCACGGCGGGTCGAGCACGGAGCGGAGCAGGAACGCGCCCCTGGCCCGCGGCCCGTCCAACAACCCCGCCAGCGCGTCCACGGCCCGAGCGTAGACGGAGGCGCACGTCCGGGAGCGCCCGGACGATGGCCTGGGACGGGCCCGCGCACTTCACTGGACGGCATGGACACCTTGCGCGCCGCCGCGCTGATCGCGGCCACCCTGGCCACCGGGCTCGTCGCGGGCCTCTTCTACTCCTACGCCTGCTCGGTGATGCCCGCGCTCAGGGGCGTCGACGACCGGGCGTTCGTCGACACGATGCGGCGGATCAACGTCGCCATCGTCAACGGCTGGTTCCTGGTCGCGTTCCTCGGCGCGGCGGTGCTGGGCGCGCTGGCGGCGGTCCTGCACCTCGGCCGCGCCGGGTTCGGCCTCGTCGTCGCGGGCGCGGTGCTCCACCTGGCGACGGTCGTGATCACCGGAACGGTCAACGTCCCGCTGAACAACGCGCTCGACGCCGCGGGCCCACCGTCGGCGATCCCCGACCCGGCGGCCGTGCGCGCGAGCTTCGAGACCACGTGGGTGCGCTGGAACACCGCCCGCGCGGTCACGTCGACCGCCGGGTTCCTGTGCCTGGTGCTGGCGCTGCGGGCCTAGAGGTCGCCCAGTGCGGACACCGGTGACTCGACGCGGTCCGCGACGTACCTCAGGAACCCGCCCGCCACGCCGCCGTCGCAGACCCGGTGGTCGAACGCCAGCGTCAGCTCGCAGACCTTGCGCACGGCCAGCCGCCCGTCGACCACCCACGGCCGGTCGATGATCCGGCCCATGCCGAGGATCGCTGCCTCGGGGTGGTTGATGATCGCGGCCGAACCGTCCACTCCGAACACGCCGTAGTTGTTGACCGTGAAGGTGCCTCCGGTGAGGTCCGCGGGCGTCAGCGTGCCCGCGCGGGCGGCGGCGGTGCGGTCGGCCAGCGCCGCCGACAGCTCGCTCGTGGTCAGGTCGTGGGCGTTCCTCACCACGGGGACGACCAGTCCGCGGTCGGTCTGCGCGGCGAAGCCGAGGTTGACGTGGTCGAGCACCACGACCTCGTCACCCTCCACCCTGGAGTTCAGCTCGGGGAACTTCGTCAGGCCCAGCACGGTGAAGCGGGCCAGCAGGGCGAGCAGCCCGACGTCCTTGAGGGCGGCGCGGGCGGCGAGGAACGCGGTGGCGTCGACGTCGACCCACACCGTCGCCTCGGGGATCTCGCGGCGGGACGTGGAGAGCTTGTCCGCCACGGTCTTCCGCAGACCCCTCAACGGGATCCGGCGGCCTCCGGACGTCGGCGCGGGGGTGGCCCGGCGGGCCAGTTCCTCCTCCACGTCGTGACGGCGGACGATCCCGTCGGGGCCGCTGCCCGTGAGCGCGCCGACGTCGACCCCGTTGTCCCGCGCCAGTTTGCGGACCAGCGGCGAGATCACACCGGGCGCGGTGGCCGTGGGCGCGGTGGTGGTGGGCGCAGCCGCCGCTCGGGCTCGCCCGCGCTTGCGGCGCGGCGCCTCGGAGGTGCCGTAGCCGATGAGGACGTTGCCGCTGCCCTCTTCGGGCACGACGACGCCGGGCTCCTGGAACCCCTCGCCGCCCACGGTCAGCAGCACGGACCCGACGGCCAGCGACTCACCGGCCCGGCCGTGGGTGGCGGTGACGACGCCCTCGTACGGGCACGGCACCTCGACGACGGCCTTGGCGGTCTCGACCTCCACGACCGGCTGGTCGACGGACACCCTGTCCCCCACCGACACCAGCCACGTGACGATCTCGCCCTCGGTCAGCCCTTCGCCGAGGTCGGGCAGCAGGAAGTCAGGCACCGCACACCTCGTCGTCCCACTGGAGCCGACCGATGGTGTCCAGGATCCGGTCCACGCCGGGCAGGAAGTGCTCCTCCAGCTTCGGCGGCGGGTAGGGGACGTCGAAACCGGTCACCCGCAGCACCGGGGCGTGCAGGTGGTGGAAGCAGCGCTCGGTGACGCGCGCGACGACCTCCGCGCCGTAGCCGCCGAACCCGGCCGCCTCGTGCACGACGACCGCGCGCCCGGTGCGGCGCACCGACTCGCACACCGTCTCGTCGTCGAACGGCGACAGGCTGCGCAGGTCGACGACCTCGACGTCCCAGCCCTCCTCCTTCGCGGCCTCCGCGGTCTCCAGCGCGGTCGCGACCATCGGCCCGTACGCGATCAGCGTGACGTCGTTGCCGGGCCTGCGGACCAGCGCGCGGTCGAACCCGGTCCGCGGGCGGCCCGCCACGACCTCGCCCTTGGACCAGTAGCGGCGCTTGGGTTCGAGGAAGATCACCGGGTCCGGCGAGTCGATCGCGTCGCGCAGCAGGTCGTAGCCGTCCTGCGGGGTGCCGGGCGTGACGACCCGCAGCCCGGAGGTGTGCGTGTAGTAGGCCTCCGAGGAGTCGCAGTGGTGCTCGACGCCGCCGATGCCGCCGCCGTAGGGGATGCGGATGACGACGGGCACCTCCACCGTGCCGCGCGTGCGGTTGCGCATCTTGGCCAGGTGGCTGGTGATCTGCTCGAACGCCGGGTAGGCGAACGCGTCGAACTGCATCTCCACGACCGGGCGCATCCCGTTCACGGCCATGCCGATCGCGGTGCCGACGATGCCGGACTCCGCGAGCGGGGTGTCGAACACCCGCCGGTCGCCGAACCGCGCGGCGAGCCCGTCGGTGACCCGGAAGACACCGCCGAGCGGGCCGACGTCCTCGCCGAAGACGAGCACGCGCTCGTCGGCGTCGAGGGCGTCGGCGAGCGCCAGGTTCAGCGCGCCGGACATCGACATCGTGCTCATGCCAGTTCCCCCGCGAGCAGCGCGGCCTGCTCCCGAAGCTGCCGGGTCGGCTCGGCGTAGACGTGCTCGAACAGCTCGGCCGGGTCGACCTCGACGTCGGCGTTCATCACCTCGCGCACGCCCGCGGCGAAGGCCTCGGCCTCGGCGGCGACGGACGCGCGGCGGGCGTCGTCCAGCAGGCCGCGCGCGGTCAGGTAGGCCTCGATGCGGTCGACGGGGTCGCGGTCCAGCCACGCGGCCACCTCGTCGGCGTCGCGGTAGCGGGTCGCGTCGTCGGCGTTGGTGTGCGCCTCGACCCGGTAGGTCAGGGCCTCGACCAGCGTCGGGCCACCGCCCTCGGCGGCGGCGCGGACGGCGTCCCGCACGACGGCGTAGAGCGCGGCCGGGTCGTTGCCGTCGACCAGCACGGACGGCACGCCGTAGCCGATGCCCTTGTGCGCCAACGAGGGCGCGATGTTCTGCTTGCTCATGGGCACGCTGATCGCGTAGCCGTTGTTCTGCACCAGGAACACCACGGGCGCCCGCCACACCGCGGCGAAGTTCAGCGCCTCGTGCGTGTCGCCCTCGCTGGTGGCGCCGTCGCCGAGCAGCACCAGCGCCACGGTGTCCTCGCCCTTGAGCGTCGCGGCGTGCGCGAGGCCCACGGCGTGCAGCGTGTTGGTGGCGAGCGGCGTGCACTGCGGGGCCACCCGGTGCTCGTGCGGGTCGTAGCCCGAGTGCCAGCCGCCCTGGAGCAGCGTCAGCGTCTCCCCCGCCGGGACGCCCCTGGTCACCAGCGCGACCGAGTCGCGGTAGGTCGGGAACAGCCAGTCCTGCTCGCGCAGCGCCAGCACCGACCCGACCTCGCACGCCTCCTGGCCGCGCGACGACGGGTAGACCGCGAGCCGCCCCTGGCGGGTCAGCGCGGTGGCCTGGGTGTCGAAGCGGCGGCCGACGACCATGCGGCGGTGCAGCTCCAGCAGCACGTCGTCGTCCGGCATCGTCAGCTCGGGGTCGACGACCGGCTGGCCGGTCTTCGTCAGCAGGGACAACGGCGCGTCCGTCGGGAGCAGCGAGCGCTCCCGCGCGGGCAGGCTGGTGCGTGCCACGTGTCCTCCTCGGGCCGGGGTGAGGCCCATGGTGAACCGGGTCACTGCCAATGTTCTAGATCTGGGCGTCTTCCCTGGACGAACGGCCGTGAGCGGCGGTTATCGTGGCCAGATGCCCACCAAGCCACGCGTGAACACCACGTCGACTGGACGTCTGGAACCCCTGGACGACACCGACCGGCGGATCGTGGAGGAGCTGCGCGGCGACGGTCGGCTGTCGATGCGGGCGCTGGCCGAGCGGCTGCACATCTCGCGCGCGAGCGCGTACTCGCGCGTGGACCGGCTGCACCGCGACAAGGTGATCACCGGGTACAGCGCCGACGTGGACCCGGAGCGGTACGGGTTCGGGATCTCGGCGTACGTGTACCTGAAGATCAGCCAGCACTCGTGGAAGGCGGTGCGGCGGCGGATCCTGGAGATCCCCGAGGTGTGGCACGGGGCGCTGGTGTCCGGCGACCACGACCTGGTGCTGCTGGTGCGGGCGCCGGACGCGCACAGCCTGCGGGACCTGGTGCTGAACCGGCTCCAGACGATGCCGGACGTGACGTCCAGCCACACCGTGCTGGTGCTGGACGAACTGCACTCGCCCGTGGACTGACGTGGACAGGCACCCCGAGTGCAGGGCTCGGGGTGCCTGAGATCGTGGGAGCGCCGCCCGGTCGGGCGGGCGGGCCTACCAGCCGAAGTTCTGGGTCCAGTAGATGCCGAACGAGCCGCCCTTGGCGACGCCGGTGCCCAGTGACGTGAGGCCGCAGTTGAGGATGTTCGCGCGGTGGCCGGGCGACTCCATCCAGCCCTTCATGACGGCCTCGGGCGTGGGCTGGCCCGCGGCGATGTTCTCCGCGCCGGGGCTGGGGTAGCCCGCGGCCTTGATGCGGTCGACGAACGAGCGGCCGTCCTTCGACTTGTGGTCGAAGTAGTTCTGCTTGGCCATGTCCTCGCTGTGGCCGCGGGCGGCGGCCGCGAGGCGGTCGTCGGCCTTCAGCGCCGGGCAGCCCGCGGCGGCGCGCTCCCGGTTGGTGATCTCCAGGACCTTCGCCTCCTGGCCCTGCGCCTCGGTCGGCGGCGGGGTCTGCTCCACCGGCGGCGCGGGCGGGTCGGCGGGCGGCTCGGGCGTGTTCTCCACGGGCGGCGCGACCGAGGACGTCTCGCTGGTGGTGGTCGTGGTCGTGGTGGTCGGCGCGGACGACTCCGCGCTGCTGCTCGGGGCCGCGCTGCTGCTGGACCCCGCCGTCGACCCGGTCTCGCCGACCAGCGCGGCCGTGGACTGCGAGGTGGCGACCGCGCTCGGCGTCTGGGTCACGAACCCGCCGCCACCGCCCGCACCGACGGTGCCACCGCCTTCGCACCCGGCGACCAGCACGGCGGCGCTGACGGCCAGCAGGAGCGAGCGGATGGCGGTTGTGGTGCGTGGCACGGCGGAGTTCCTCTTCTGCGACATTGGGGAAACAAAGACCTCGCAAAACCCTAGTCGCATTCGAAACAATGTCAAGGAACGATTATTTATGGAACATTTAATGTAGACATCAGGATAATTAAAGTTATTCCGCCGATCAGTCCGGCAGCCTGGTCAGACGCAGCTGGACCCGCGTGCCGCCCAGCGGTCCTCGGTCGATCCGCAGCGAGCCGCCGGTCGCCTCGGCCGCCCGGCGGACGATGTCCATGCCCAGTCCGGTCGAGCCCGCTCCGCTCACGCCGCGCCGCATCGCGGCCTCCGCGTCCGGGATGCCGGGACCGGCGTCCTCGATGACGATGACGACGCGTTCGGCCTGGTGGAACAGGGCCACCACGAAGTTCGTGCCCTCCGGCGTGTGCCGGAAGATGTTGCCGATCACGGCGTCCATCGCGGCCGCGAGGTCGGACCTGGCGAGGCCCACCATGGCCCGCTTCTCGGTGCCGCGCAGGTTCCACAGGCGCTGCTGGTCGTCGGCCAGCGCCGACCAGAACACCAGCCGGTCCTGCACCACGAGGGCCGCGTCGCACCGGTTGCTGTCCGGGTCGGCGAGTTCGCGGCGGGCCGCGCGGATGAGTTCGTTGACCTCGCGCTCCAGCGCGTGCACGGCTTGGCGGACGCGGTTCGCGCTGCTGTCGGTGCCGAGGGTTTCGGAATCGAGCCGCAGCGCGGTCAGCGGTGTGCGCAGGCGGTGCGACAGGTCCGCGAGGACTTCTCGTTCGGAGGCCACCAGCTGACCTATCCGCGCCGCCATGCGGTTGAACGCGCCGCCCGCCTCGACCAGTTCCGGCGGCCCCGTGGGCTCCACCCGCGCGCCCAGGTCGCCCTGCTCCATCTTCCGGGCGCCGTCGGCCAGCGCGGAGGCCGCGCTCACGACCCGCGCGCCCAGCCGGTCGGCCACCAGCACCGACCCGAGCACCAGCACGATGGCGACGCCGGACAGCGCGAGCCACGCCGACTCGACACCCCTGGACAGGTCGGCCTCGGGGATGAACGCCTCCACGACGGCCACCCGGCCGCGGTCGAGCACCACGGGCTGGAGGTAGACGCGGCCGTCGGACACCGACGCGGTGAACGACTTGCCCTCCTCCTTCGCGGTGGCGAGCTGCTCGGGCGTCGACTTCACGAACCCGAGCACCTGCCCGCCCGGCAGGTGCACCGCGATCCGGCCCGCACCGCCGTACTGCGTGCTGGCGAGCGCCTGCTCGACGGCCCTCGGCTCGTTGGTGATGACCAGGACGGGTGTGAGCGCCACGGCCTGGCGTTCGGCTTCGGCGAGTGCGCGGTCCTCGGCGAGCTGTGCCACCACCATCGCCAGGGGGATGAGGAACGCCAACGCGATCATGGACGTGACCGCGAGGGCGACGAGCGCGAGCGAGCGCCTCACCCAGCCGCCGTCAGCTTGAAGCCGACACCGCGCACGGTGTGCAGGTAGCGGGGTGCCGCGGCGCGTTCACCGAGCTTGCGGCGCAGCCAGGACAGGTGGACGTCCAGCGTCTGGTCGTCCTGGTTGCCCGGCATGTTCCACAGGTTCGACAGGAGTTCGGCGCGCGGCACGACCTTGCCCTCGCGGGCCGCCAGGTAGGCGAGCAGGTCGAACTCCTTGCGCGTCAACGCGAGCGTCCGCGACCCCAGCGACGCCTCGCGCCGCTCCAGGTCCACCACCAGCTCGCCGACCCGCAGCGGCTCGTGGGCGTCGTCGCGTCTGGCCCGGCGCAGCACGGCGGCCAGTCGCGCCGCGAGGTGGTCGCTGGAGAACGGCTTCACCAGGTAGTCGTCGGCGCCCGCGTTCAGCAGGCGCACGATCTCCGTCTCGTCGTCGCGCGCGGTCGCCACGATCACGGGCACGTCGCACACCCCGCGCATCATGCGCAGGGCGTCGCCGCCGTCCATGTCCGGCAGGCCGAGGTCCAGCACGACCACGTCGAACGTGCCCGACGTGATCTCCCGCAACGCGTCCAGCGCGGTCCCCACGGGGGTGACCGCGTTGCCGAGCGCGGTGAGGGCCCTGGTCACGGCCGACCGCACCACCGGATCGTCCTCCACGAGCAGCACCGAAGGCATGGGAGGAAGGTACTGGCAGGATGCCACCCGTGGCACATGGCATCCGGTACATCGCGGCCTGGCTGGCATCGACGGCCGTCGCCGTGGCGCTGTCCTGGCTCGGCGTCCGCTCCGTCCTCGACGCGGGTGTCCAGCAGAGACCGCAGGTGGTCACCGGTCAGACCCTCGTGGCCAGCAGCGCCACGCCCAGCTCCGCCACCACGACGACCACTCCCCGACCCACGGCGCCGCCCTCGTCCTCCGCCCCGCCCAGCTCGTCGGCGTCGGCCACGCCGTCGTCACCGACGACGACGGCGACCTCACCCGCGCGGCTGGCGTCCACCGAGGGCAGTTGGACGGAGGAGAACGGGAAGCAGGTCTACCTCCGCAGCTTCCAGCTCGACGGCGGGGAACTGGCCGTCCGGTTCGGAGCCGACTCCGTGCAGACGATCTCGGCGACGCCCCGGCAGGGCTTCGCGGTGTCCGTGCAGCAGCCCGCCGGGACGACCCTGGTGGTGGAGTTCCAGAGCGCGACGGAGAAGTCCAAGCTGGAGGCGAACTGGCAGGACGGCCCCCGCTGGAAGATCACCGAGTCGGGCTGAGCCGCCGCTAGAACCGGTCGCGCAGCCCGGTCAGCGTCGCCCTGATGCCCTTCGCGTTGAGGGCGGGCATCCTCAGCAGTTCCAGCGCCTTCGGCGAGCGGGCGGTGGTGTAGTCGAACGTCTCGGTCACCGTCGTGCGGCCCTCGTGCTCCTCGAACGTCCACCGCCAGCGGTGGCCCATCGGGTGGCGCCACTCGATCAGCCTGCCGTCCTCGAACGCGGTCACGCGACTGGTGATGCGGTAGGGGACGCCGTACATCCTCATGGCGACGGAGAACTCCGCGCCCTCGCTGAGGCGGGCGGGGCCGCGCACCCCGCTGAGCACCGTGCCGGACCCGTCGACCTCGCCGTGCCTGCGGGGGTCGGCGAGCATGGCGAACAGCGTCGCCGCCGGGGCGTTCACCACCACCTGCCTGGTGACCGTCCGAGCTCCGGTGTCGACCGCGCGCACCTCGTCCACGTGCTTCCCTCCCGCTAACCGACCGTGACGCCGAACAGGACACCCGCGTAGTAGGTGATCACCATCGTCAGGCTTCCCACGAGTACGTTCCGCGCGACCGCCCTGCGCGGTTCGCCCCCGCCGAGCCTCGAACTGATGATCCCGGTCACCACGAGCCCGAGCACGACGGCGACGACGCACGTCCACACGCGCCACGAGACGGGCGGGGCCGTGATCGCGACGACCGGCACCAGGGCGCCGAGCGCGAACGCGACCAGCGACGCCCAGGCCGCCTGCCACGGGCTGGTCAGGTTGTCCGGGTCGATCCGGAGTTCGGCGTCGGCGTGCGCGCGCAGCGCGTCCTTGCGGGTCAGCTCCGCCGCGACCTCGTCGGCGAGGTCCGCCGACAACCCCTTGTCCCGGTAGATCGCGGCGAGTTCGCGCTCCTCCTCGACGGGCGTGTCCCGGAGTTCGGCGCGCTCCTTGTCCAGCGCGGCGCTCTCGGTGTCGCGCTGGGTGCTGACCGACACGTACTCGCCGCCCGCCATCGACAGGGACCCGGCGACCAGACCGGCGACGCCCGCGGCGAGGATCGCCGTGCGGTCCGTCGTGGCGCCCGCGACGCCGACGACCAGACCGGCGGTCGACACGATGCCGTCGTTGGCGCCGAGGACACCGGCCCGCAGCCAGTTCAGCCTGCCCGCCAGGCCGTCGTGGTGGGGTTCTCCTGGATGGGCCACGCGGTGATCAAAGCACGGGACCGGTGCTCCGGCCCATCCGCGGTGGTACTGGTGGAGGCATGACACGCGCACTGGTCCTCGGCGGCGGCGGGGTGGCGGGCATCGCCTGGGAGATCGGCGTCCTGGCCGGGCTGGCCGAGGGCGGTGTCGACGTGACGCGGCCGGACCTCGTGGTCGGCACGTCGGCGGGCGCGTCGGTCGCGGCGCAGATCACCAGCGACCTCGGGCTGCCCGAGCTGCTGCGCAGGCAGGTGGAGCCGGGGGCGCAGGCCCCGGAACTGGCCGCCGACTTCGACCTCGACCGGCTGGCCGAGGTGTTCGGCTTCGCCGACGGCGACACCGATCCCGTCGAGGTGCGCCGCCGGATCGGCCAGACCGCGCTCGCCGCGCCCACCGTCGCCGAAGGGCGTCGGCGGGAGGTGATCGCCGCGCGGGTACCCGTCGACGCGTGGCCCGCGACGCCGCTGCGGCTGGTGGCCGTGGACGCGGCGACCGGGCTGGAGCGGGTCTTCGACGCGGACAGCGGGGTCGGGCTGGTCGACGCGGTGACGGCGAGCTGCGCGGTGCCGGTGATCTGGCCGCCGGTCACGATCGGCGGCGCCCGGTACGTCGACGGCGGCGTCCGCAGCGCGGAGAACGCGGACCTCGCGCGGGGCCACGACGTCGTGCTGGTGCTCAGGGCGATGGTGGTGGAGGAGGTGGACACCCTCACCCCGCAGGTGGAGGCGCTGCGCGCGGACGGGTCCGAGGTGCTGGTGGTCGACGTCGACGAGGCGGGCCTGGCCGCGATCGGCCCCAACCCGCTCGACCCCACGACCAGGGAGCCGGTGGCGCGCGCGGGCAGGCTCCAGGGGCTCGCCCTCGCCGACGAGGTGGGCGCGGCCTGGGGCCGTTAGAGGTCGACGCCGGGGTGCGGGCCCGCCGTCTCGTCCGGGATCTCCGCGGCGCAGTCGGCCGCCGACGCGGCGGTGGAGGACGACCCGGCGGCGGTCGACGCGACCGGGGCGGACCCGCTCGCGCAGCCGACGAGGGTGGCGAGGCCCGCACCGCCGAGGAGGGCGAGCACGCGGCGCCGGTTCAGCGTCGCCAGGTCGAAGGCGAGGCCTCGGTCGTGGTCCGGTGCGCGTCCGCTCATGGCACCGGAGTCGCGCGGAACCGGCGGAACCCCGTGAGGCGGTTGCAGGTTTTCTGTGCGGACCGCCAGGGCATCCGGGCGGCATGTCCGATTCTGCTGACGGGGCGGCGTCCCGAGCGCACCACGACCTGGTCGCGCAACCGCACGAGCGGGACGACGAGGGGCCGATCGCCGACGCGGAGGCCGAGGCGGAGCGGATGCGCAGCGACGAGCGCCCGCTGGGCAGGCTCGGGCGTCCCCTCGACCGCCGGTCCCCGTTCTTCGTCGGGATGGCGGGCGCGGCGGGGGTCGCCGTCACCTACGTGCTCGCCCAGCTCGTGCTGGGGACGCGGGACGTGCTCGTCCTCATCGGGCTGGCGTTCTTCCTCGCGGTGGGCCTGGAGCCCGCGGTGTCGTGGCTCGCGCGGCACGCCTGGCCCCGCGCCGCCGCGGTCGCGACCGTGCTGGCGACGCTGGTCGCCGTGTTCGTCGGCTTCCTGGTCATGGCGATCACCCCGCTGGTCGACCAGGCGACGCAGTTCGCGTCCCGCGCGCCGGAGTACCTGACCGAGCTGACGTCGAAGGGCTCCTGGGTCTCCGAGCTGGACGAGCGCTTCGACCTGCGGGACCGCGTGCAGAAGCTGCTCAGCACGAACCAGGACACCCTGATGAACGGGATCCTCGGCGCGGGCCGGATGGTGTTCGGGGTGCTGACGAACACGGTCATCGTGCTGATCCTGACCGCGTACTTCCTCGGCTACCTGCCCGCGATCCGCCGCACGATGTACCGGTTCGTGCCGAGTTCCCGGCGGCCCCGCGCGATCCTGATCGGCGACCAGATGTTCGCCAGGATCGGCGGCTACGTGCTCGGCAACGTGCTGATCTCGCTCATCGCGGGCGGTGTGACGTTCATCTGGTTGATCGTGTTCGGCATCCCCTACGCGCTCCTGCTCGCCATCGCCGTGATGATCCTGGACCTCATCCCGGCCGTCGGGGCGACCATCGCGGCGGTCGTCGTGAGCCTCATCGCCCTGACGGTGTCACTCCCCGTAGGCATCGCGACGGCGATTTTCTTCATCGTCTACCAGACCGTGGAGAACTACCTCCTTGCTCCGAAGATCATGGGGCGGGTGGTCCAGGTTCCCGACGTGGTGACGGTCGCGGCCGTCCTCATCGGGGGGACCCTGCTGGGGGTCGTCGGGGCCATCGTCGCGATTCCGCTGGCAGCGGCCGTGCTCCTGCTGTTCAGGGAGATCCTCTTCCCCAGGCTCGACCGCGCGTGACCGTCCGCCCCACCGGAGCGACCGCTCGTCGGAAACACGTGTGATTCATGGCGAAAGTGGGTAACCCCGCTCGGGGTGCCGCCGATATGGGCGTCACAGGGCTTGGAGGAGCACCATGATCGACCATTCGGTGAGACACCGGGTCACGCAGGGTTATGAACGGGCCTGGTTGGTGCCCGCCGTCCTGTTCGCCCTCACGGGCCTCACGAACATCGCCATCGCGATCACGTCCGCCACGCTGTGGCCCGCGGTGCTCGCGGCCACGCTGCTCGTCGCCGCCGCCGGGTGTGTGCGCGGCGCCATGCGCGAGCACGACTGGCCGAGGGGTTCGGAGCCGGCAGACTCCGGTCCGTGAAGCAGATCCTCCTCATCGGCATCGGCGCGGGCGACCCCGACTACGTCACCATCCAGGCGGTCAAGGCGCTCAACCGGGTCGACGTGTTCTTCGTCCTCGACAAGGGCGAGGTGAAGCAGGACCTGGTGGACGTGCGGCAGGAGATCCTGGACCGGCACGTCGAGCGGGACTACCGGGTCGTGGAGGCGCGCGACCCGGACCGCGACCGGACGACGCCCGCGTACGCCGAGGCCGTGCACGACTGGCGCCGCCGCCGGGCCGACGTGTGCGAGGAGCTGATCCGCACCGAGCTGGAGGACGGGCAGACCGGGGCGTTCCTGGTGTGGGGCGACCCCGCCCTCTACGACAGCACGCTCGCGATCGTCGAGGACATCCTGGCGCGCGGCGGCGTGGAGTTCGACTACGAGGTCGTCCCCGGCATCACCAGCGTGCAGGCGCTGGTCGCGAAGCACCGGACCAGCCTCAACCGGGTCGGGCGGCCCGTGCAGATCACCACCGGGCGGCGGCTGGCCGAGGGTTTCCCCGCCGACGTGGACGACGTGGTGGTCATGCTGGACGCGCACAACTCGTTCACCGGCGTCGACGACGACGTGCACGTCTACTGGGGCGCGTACGTGGGGACACCGGACGAACTGCTCATCTCGGGCCCCGTCGGCGAGGTCGGCGAGCGGATCGCCGCCACCAGGGCCGAGGCGCGGGAGCGCAAGGGCTGGATCATGGACACCTACCTGCTGCGCCGCAAGCCCTGACCCTCGAACGACCTGCGAGAACACCCGTTCGGACTACCCCATCGGCTGTTCCAGCCACCGGGAGAATGTCAACAAGGGGTGGGATTTCCCACGAGCCCTGGACGGACTAGAGCCATAACGGCGAATTCACACTATCGTCACAAGACCGGGTCACCCCCGGCGCACAACCCCAGCGCACCACGATCCGCCATCCGGCCGAGTGCGCGAGCACCACGCAGTGCCTCCCGCACAACGGCGTGCGGTCATCACCACCGGTAGCAAACCGACGTTTCGCCGTACCCGAGCAGGCCGTGCCCACGACACCTCGTCGTGCTGGGCGTCGGCCACCGACGTGTGCCCGAACGACGTGAGCCCCTGTTCAGCTACTAGTCATGGGAGGGCCGCAGGCTGTGACCCACCACAAGCAGCACCCGAGCTCCACACCCGGTCTGTACGACCCGCAGTTCGAGCACGACGCGTGCGGAGTCGCGTTCGTCGCCGACCTGGCCGGACGCCGCAACCACGACATCGTGTCCAAGGCGCTCGTCGCGCTGCGCAACCTGGAGCACCGGGGTGCTCGGGGCGCGGAGCCCGAGACGGGCGACGGTGCCGGGATCCTGATCCAGGTGCCGCACGACTTCTACCGCGAGGTCGTCGACTTCGCGCTGCCGGAGGGCGGTGGGTACGCCGTGGGGACGGCGTTCCTGCCCGTCGACCCGGCCGCGCGCGCCGAGGTCGTCGAGACGATCGGCCGGATCGCCGCCGAGGAGGACGCCGACGTCCTGGGCTGGAGAGACCTGCCGGTCGACACCGAGCACGTCGGGCCGACCGCGGCCACGACGATGCCGCACTTCGCCCAGGTGTTCGTCGCACCGCGCAACCCGGCCGTCGAGGGGCTGGCGTTGGAGCGGTTGGCGTTCGTCGTGCGCAAGCGCGCCGAGCACGCGGCGGACGTGTACTTCCCGTCGCTGTCCGCGCGGACGATCGTCTACAAGGGCATGCTGACCGAGCCCCAGGTGGAGCGGTTCTTCCCGGACCTGGTCGACGAGCGGGTCACCAGCTCCATCGGCCTGGTGCACTCCCGGTTCTCCACGAACACGTTCCCGTCGTGGCCGCTGGCGCACCCGTACCGGTACGTGGCGCACAACGGCGAGATCAACACGCTGCGCGGCAACCGGAACTGGATGGACGCCCGCGAGTCGACGCTCGCCTCCGACGTCATCGACGGCGACCTCTCGCGGATCTTCCCGGTCATCACCCGCGGCGCGAGCGACTCCGCCTCGTTCGACGAGGTGCTGGAGATGCTGCACCTCGGCGGCCGGTCGCTGCCGCACGCGGTGCTGATGATGATCCCGGAGGCGTGGGAGAACCACACCGAGATGGATCCCGCGCGGCGCGCGTTCTACGAGTTCCACGCCACGCTCATGGAGCCGTGGGACGGGCCCGCGCTGGTGTCGTTCACCGACGGCACGGTCATCGGCGCGGTGCTGGACCGCAACGGCCTGCGCCCGGCCCGGTACTGGGTCACCGAGGACGGGCTCGTGGTGCTCGGCAGCGAGGCCGGCGTGCTGGAGTTCGACCCCGCGACCATCGTCCGGAAGGGACGGTTGGAGCCGGGCCGCATGTTCCTCGTGGACACCGCGGCCGGTCGGATCATCGACGACGACGAGATCAAGGGCGAGCTGGCCGCCGCGCACCCGTACGCCGAGTGGACCGCCGAGGGCCTGGTGGCGCTCGACGACCTGCCGGTGCGGGAGCGCGAGGTGCCGTCGCACGCGTCGCTCGTGGTGCGGCAGCAGGCCTTCGGCTACACCGAGGAGGAGGTGAACGTCCTCCTGCGGCCGATGGCGGCCTCCGGCGCGGAGCCGATCGGCTCGATGGGCAACGACGCCCCGTTCGCGCCGCTGTCGGACAAGCCGCGGCAGCTCTTCGACTACTTCACCCAGCTGTTCGCCCAGGTGACCAACCCGCCGCTGGACTCGATCCGCGAAGAGCTGATCACCTCGTTGCAGACCACGGTCGGCTCCGAGCCGAACCTGCTGATCTCCGACGCGGACTCGTGCAGGCGCATCACCCTGCCGTTCCCGGTGCTGGACAACGACGAGCTGGCCAAGATCACGCACGTCAACGACGACGGCGAGTTCCCGGAGTTCCAGGCCGTCACGGTCCGCGGCACGTACGACGTGCGCGGCGGCGGCGCGGCGCTGGTGGCCCGGCTGGACCAGATCCGCTCCGAGGTGTCGGAGGCCATCGAGGACGGCGCGCGGGTGATCGTGCTGTCCGACCGCGGGGTGACCGCGACGAAGGCGCCGATCCCGTCGCTGCTGCTGACCGGCGCGGTGCACCACCACCTGGTGCGCGAGAAGACCCGCACGCAGGTCGGGCTCATCGTCGAGTCCGGTGACGCCCGCGAGGTGCACCACGTGGCCCTGCTGGTCGGGTACGGCGCCAAGGCCGTGAACCCGTACCTGGCGATGAGCACCGTGGAGGACCTGGCCCGGCGCGGCCTGCTCGGCGACACCGACCCGCACCACGCCGCCCGGAACCTGATCAAGGCGCTGGGCAAGGGCGTCCGCAAGACGATGTCGAAGATGGGCGTCTCGACGGTCGCGTCCTACACGGGTGCGCAGATCTTCGAGGCGATCGGCATCGGGTCGGCCGTCATCGACGACTGCTTCACCGGCACCACGTCCCGGCTCGGCGGCGTCGACTTCGACGTGCTGGCCGAGGAGGTGGCGAAGCGGCACCGCAAGGCGTTCCCGGCCGACGGGATGCACGCGAACCACCGCGAGCTGGAGGTCGGCGGCGACTACCAGTGGCGTCGCGAGGGCGAGGCGCACCTGTTCAACCCCACGACAATCTTCAAGCTCCAGCACTCCACCCGGTCCGGGCGCTACGACGTCTTCAAGGAGTACACGCGCGCGGTCGACGAGCAGTCGGAACGGCTGCTGACCCTGCGCGGGCTGTTCGCGTTCAAGGAGGGGCTGCGGCCCCCGGTGCCGATCGAGGAGGTCGAACCGGTCTCCGAGATCGTCAAGCGGTTCGCCACCGGCGCCATCTCCTACGGCTCGATCTCCAAGGAGATGCACGAGGTCCTGGCCATCGCGATGAACCGGCTGGGCGCGAAGTCCAACACCGGTGAGGGCGGCGAGGACAGCGACCGCTACACCCGCGACGCCAACGGCGACCTGCGCCGGTCGGCGATCAAGCAGGTGGCGTCCGGCCGGTTCGGCGTCACCAGCGAGTACCTGGTGAACGCCGACGACATCCAGATCAAGATGGCGCAGGGCGCGAAGCCCGGCGAGGGCGGGCAGCTGCCCGGCACCAAGGTGTACCCGTGGATCGCGAAGACGCGGCACTCCACGCCGGGCGTCGGGCTCATCTCCCCACCGCCGCACCACGACATCTACTCCATCGAGGACCTCGCGCAGCTCATCCACGACCTGAAGAACGCCAACCCGGCCGCCCGCGTCCACGTGAAGCTGGTGTCCGAGGTCGGTGTCGGCACGGTCGCGGCGGGCGTGTCCAAGGCGCACGCCGACGTGGTGCTGATCTCCGGGCACGACGGCGGCACCGGCGCCTCCCCCCTGTCCTCCCTCAAGCACGCGGGCGGACCGTGGGAGCTGGGTCTCGCCGAGACGCAGCAGACGTTGCTGGCCAACAGGTTGCGCGACCGGATCGTGGTGCAGACCGACGGCCAGCTCAAGACCGGCCGCGACGTCGTGATCGCCGCGCTGCTCGGCGCGGAGGAGTTCGGCTTCGCGACCGCGCCGCTGGTCGTGTCGGGCTGCGTCATGATGCGCGTGTGCCACCTGGACACCTGCCCGGTCGGCGTCGCGACGCAGAACCCGGTGCTGCGCGCCAAGTTCACCGGCCAGGCCGAGCACGTGGTGAACTTCTTCGAGTTCGTCGCGCAGGAGGTCAGGGAACTGCTGGCGCAGCTCGGTTTCCGCTCGCTCGTGGAGGCCGTCGGGCACGCCGAGGTGCTCGACAAGCGCAAGGCGATCGACCACTGGAAGGCCGCGGGTCTCGACCTGTCGCCGATCTTCCACGTGCCGGAGCTGCCGCCGCGCGCGTCGCGGCACCAGACCACGACGCAGGACCACGGTCTGGAGAAGGCGCTCGACAACACGCTGATCCAGCTCGCCGAGGGCGCCCTGTCCTCCGGCGACCGGGTGCGGCTGGAGCTGCCCGTGCGCAACGTGAACCGCACGGTAGGCACCATGCTCGGCTCGGAGCTGACCAGGCGCTGGGGCGGTGAGGGGCTGCCGGACGACACGATCGACATCACCTTCACCGGCACCGCGGGCCAGTCGTTCGGCGCGTTCCTGCCGAAGGGCATCACGCTGCGGCTGGTCGGCGACGGCAACGACTACGTCGGCAAGGGCCTGTCCGGCGGCCGGATCACCATCCGGCCGGTGGCCGACGCGCAGTTCGTCGCGGAGCACAACACCATCGCGGGCAACGTGATCGGCTACGGCGCGACCGGCGGCGAGATCTTCCTGCGCGGCCGGGTCGGCGAGCGCTTCTGCGTCCGCAACTCCGGGGCGCTGGCCGTCGTGGAGGGCGTGGGCGACCACGGCTGCGAGTACATGACCGGCGGCCGGGTGGTCGTGCTCGGGCAGACCGGCCGCAACTTCGCGGCGGGCATGTCCGGCGGCATCGCCTACGTGCTCGACCTGCAACCGCAGCGGGTCAACCCGGAGATGGTCGACCTCGACCCGCTCACCGACGACGAGCGCGAGTTCCTGCACGACGTCGTCGAGCGCCACTACGCGGAGACGGACTCCGCCGTGGCGCGCGGTGTGCTGGCGGACTGGGACGTGGCCGCGGAGCGGTTCACGAAGGTCATGCCGAAGGACTTCAAGCGGGTGTTGGCGGCGCAGGCTCAGGCCGAGCGCGACGGCCGCGACGTCAACGAGGCGATCATGGAGGCCGCTCATGGCTGACCCGAGGGGTTTTCTCACCACCGAGCGCGAGGTGCCGACCACCCGGCCGGTGTTCCTGCGCCTGAAGGACTGGCGCGAGGTCTACGAGGAGTTCGAGGGGCAGCGGCTGGAGAAGCAGGCCGGGCGCTGCATGGACTGCGGCGTCCCGTTCTGCCACCAGGGCTGCCCGCTGGGCAACCTCATCCCGGAGTGGAACACGCTGGTGTGGCGGCAGGACTGGCGCGACGCCAGTGAGCGCCTGCACGCCACGAACAACTTCCCGGAGTTCACCGGGACGCTGTGCCCCGCCCCCTGCGAGACCGCGTGCGTCCTCGGCATCAACGACGATCCGGTGACCATCAAGCGCGTCGAGATCTCGATCATCGACAGGGCGTGGGACGAGGGGTGGGTCACCCCGCAGGTGCCGGAGGTCCGCACCGGCAAGAAGGTCGCCGTGGTGGGTTCCGGGCCCGCGGGGCTGGCCGCCGCGCAGCAGTTGACCCGCGCGGGCCACGACGTCGTGGTGCTGGAGCGGGCCGACGCGATCGGCGGGCTGCTGCGCTACGGCATCCCCGAGTTCAAGATGGAGAAGTGGCGGCTGGACCGGCGGCTGGACCAGATGCGGGCCGAGGGCACCGAGTTCCGGGTGTCGGTCAACGTCGGGGTAGACGTCACAGTCGAGGAGCTGCGGGCCTCCTACGACGCCGTCGTGCTGGCGGGCGGCGCCACGGCGTGGCGCGACCTGCCGATCCCCGGCCGTTCGCTCAAGGGCGTGCACCAGGCGATGGAGTACCTGCCGCCCGCGAACCGGGTGGCGCGCGGCGACCTGGACCGGTCGCCGATCCACGCCGAGGGCAAGCACGTCGTCGTGATCGGCGGCGGTGACACCGGCGCGGACTGCGTCGGCACCGCGCACCGGCAGGGCGCGGCGTCGGTGACCCAGCTGGAGATCATGCCGAGGCCGCCGGAGGTGCGGGCCGCGAACAACCCGTGGCCCACGTACTCGATGGTCTACCGGGTGTCCTCCGCCCACGAGGAGGGCGGCGAGCGGGTCTACGCGGTGTCCACGGTGGAGTTCCAGGGCGACGAGGACGGTGCCGTCCAGTCGCTCAAGCTGGTCGAGGTCGCCTTCGAGGCCGGGAAGTTCGTCCCGGTCGAGGGCACCGAGCGGGTCATCCCGGCCCAGCTCGTGACCCTGGCCATGGGCTTCCTCGGACCGGAGAAGGCGGGTCTGGTCGAGGACCTGGGCGTCGAGCTGGACGCGCGCGGCAACGTCGTCCGCGACCGCTCCTTCGCCACGACCGTCGACGGCGTGTTCGTCGCGGGTGACATGGGCCGTGGCCAGTCGCTGATCGTGTGGGCCATCGCGGAGGGCCGCTCGGCCGCCGCGGGCGTCGACGCGTACCTGACCGGCCGCGACCTGCTCCCCCGCCCCATCGAGCCGACCGACCGCCCGATCGCCTGACGATCGGTGCCTGGAGGGCCCTCGGGGACAACGGCGTCCCCGAGGGCCCTTCGGCGTCTCAGGCCAGTTTGAGCAGCAGTCCGGCCAGCTCGCCCGGCGTGGTGATCATGCAGTCGTGGCCGGTGGCCAGCTCGTACACCTCCTCCCCCGCCGGAACGGGGCGGTGTTCGAAGCCCTCCGGCCTGCCGACCGTGCAGTGGACGTGCGCGCGCGGGATCGCCGCCACGGCCGGGTCGTCCAGGTGGACGGGCTGCTGGAGGCAGAGCACCGGCTGGTCCGAGAGCATCGAGCGCAGCCAGGCGAGGTCGTCCGGGTCGGTGACCCCGAACAGGCCATCGGGCGTCTCGGGGAGCGGCGGGACCCGCCAGCCGCTCTCGGACCCCAGCGCCAGGTCGATCAGGAACCGGCTCATCGGCATGACGTCGGCGGCGGTCTCGCCGTGCTCGGGGACCATCGCGTCGAGGTACACCAGGCGTCCGATCCGGTCCGGGACCCGGTTGGCGGCGGAGGAGACGACCAGCCCGGCGTAGCTGTGGCCCACGAGCACCACGTCGGTGAGGTCCTCGCCGGTGATGAGCCCGACGACGTCGTCGACGTGGGTGTCGAGCCCCACCTCGGGGCCGAGCAGGTGGGCCTTGTCGCCGTAGCCGGTCAGCGAGGGCGCGTACACCCGGTGGCCTGCCGATTCGAGCAGCGGGACCACCCTGTCCCAGGCCCGTCCGCTGTGCCAGGCGCCGTGTACCAGCACGTATGTTGTCAAGGTTCTCTCCAGCCATAAACGGGACACTGTCCCGCTTAAGATATGGGACACTGTCCCGGTTAGCAAGGAGGACGGGTGTGACGACCAAGCGCGCGGACGCGCGGCGCAACGAGGAGAACCTGCTCGCCGCCGCGGCGGCGGTCTTCGTGACCTCCGGCGTGGAGGCGCCCATCAGGGCCATCGCGGCGGAGGCGGGCGTGGGGACGGCGACGATCTACCGCCACTTCCCCACGCGGGCGGACCTCATCGTCGCGGTCTACCGGCACCAGGTCGAATCACTGGTGGAGGCCGAACCCGCGCTGCTGGCGGAGGGCCCGAGCCCGTACGCCGCGCTGGAGCGGTGGGCCGACCTGTTCGTCGACTTCGTGGTGACCAAGCAGGGGCTCGCCGTCGTGCTCCAGTCCGACGACCCCTGCTTCGACCCCCTGCACTCGTACTTCCTCGACCGGCTCGTGCCCGTGTGCGGCAGGCTGCTCGACGCGGCGGCGGCGTCGGGCGAGGTCCGCTCCGGGCAGGACGCCCACGAGCTGATGCTCGGGATCGGCAGCCTGTGCGCGGGGTCGGGCAAGAGCTCCCGCTACGACGCGCGGCGGATGGTCGCGACCCTCGTCGCGGGGCTGCGCCCCACGCCGTCCGGGTGACCGTGCTCAGCAGCCGATCGGGGACCCGCTGATCACCACGTCGTCGAACCAGAGGGTGTCGGCGCCCTCGCCGTAGCTCTCCCAGCCCAGCCGCAGGTCGACCGGCGCCGGACGCCAGCCGGAGCGGGCGAGCCACTGCTGGTCGACGTCGGGCGTGGGCACGCCGTCCACCACCAGACCCGCGATCTCGCGCGAGTCGAGCCACGTGCGGAGCCCGCCCGCGCGGTCGACCTCGAACTCCACGCAGTTCCACCGGTCCACGGGCAGCGGCGCGCTCTGCGCCACCCCGGCGGGGCTCTGCGCGGGCAGGGTGGCGTCGTCGGACTCGCGGTTCCACTGGAGCGCCTGGTTCTGCCCGCCGAACCGGAGGTCGCGCCCGTTGTCGGCGGAGTCCTTCAGCGCGGCCGTCGTCACGTGGCTCATGGGCAGCGCCGTGGTGTGCCGCAGGTAGTAGCGGACGCGCAGGACCCCGGAGGTGGTGACGGAGGTGCCGAAGAACACGTGGTTGCAGTAGCCCGCCTTGCCGTCCACGCGGACCGAGCGGGACCCGCCGTGCGCCACCGCGGTGTCCACCGAGACCGTGCCCGTGCCGGTGCAGTTGGCCGCGCCCACGGTCCACAGCCCGCCGGGCGACGTGCCGGTCTGCCGCTCGAAGTCGTCGCACACCGCGCCCGTCGGGCAGGTGCCGGGCTGGGGCGGGGTGGTGGTCGTCGTCGTGGTCGTCGTGGTGGTGGTCGTCGGCGGCCGGTCGTTGCAGGCGACGCCGTTGAGCGCGAAGTCGACCGGCGCGTCGTTGGTCCCCGAGAACGTGGCCTGGAAACCGAACTGCGTGCTGCCACCCGTGGCGAGCGCGCCGTTGTGGGCGACGTTCTTCGCCGTGACCTGCTTGCCGGTCTGGCGGACGTCGGCGTTCCAGCCGGAGGTGACCTGCTGGCTGCCGGCGTAGGTCCAGGTCACCGTCCACGACGTGACCGGGGCACCGTTGTTGGTGACGCCGACGTTCGCGGTGAACCCGCCCTGCCACTGGTTCGGCTCGTAGGTGACGACGCACGCGGGCGCCGCGGCGGCCGAGTTGCCGCCCACCAGCACCAGCGCTCCGACGGACACCCCGGCGAGCAGGGCGGCGAGCACGCGCGACAACCTTGGCACGGTGACTCCTTAGAGTTCTGGGAGCGTTCCCAGACACAGACCGTAACGGAGACCGCACGAGAAGGAAATCGGCCGACAGGCCTAGGCGGACACCACGGACAGCGCACCCGGACGGCACTCGACGGTCAGCGGCAGGGCCTCGACGCGTTCGCCGTCGGCGTACCCGACCCAGCCGTTGTCACCCGCGAGGCGGACCGATCTAGCGCGGAGCGTCCGCACGGCCACGTGCTCCACGTGGCCGCCGGTCCGCAGGGTCGGCAGCATCCGCACCAGGGCCGTGCGGCTCACCCCGGTGACCACGGTGACGTCGAACAGGCCGTCCGCCGGGTCGGCACCGGGGCAGATCGGGATGCCCCCGCCGTAGTTGGGCGTGTTGCCGACCGCGACGAGCGTGGCGTCCACCTCCTCCACGCCGTGCTCGGTCTCCACGACCAGCGGCAGCGCCCGCAGCGCCGCCAGTTCGGCGAGGATCGCCAGGTCGTAGCGCCGGGGACCGGCTGGCCAGCGCATGGCGTTCGCGCGCTCGTTGACCGCCGAGTCGAACCCGGCGCACAGCACCGTCGCGAACCACGTGCCGTTCGAGGCGAGGCCGAGGTCCAGTCGCCTGCGCTCCCCCGACCGCAGCCGGGAGACCACGTCGGCGACCCCGGTCGTGCCGAGGACCGCCGCGAGGTCGTTGCCGGTGCCCGCAGGGACCACGGCCAGCGCCGTGCCGCTCTCGGCGCACGCCTGCACGCCCAGGTGCGCCCCGCCGTCGCCGCCCAGCACCACCAGCACGTCGACGCCGTCGGCCACGGCCTTGCGGGCCAGCCGGGCGGTGTCCGCGGCGCTGTAGCCGACGTGGAGGTCCAGCCGGTCCACGGCCTCGCGCAGGCTCGCGGCGACCGTGCCCGCCATCCGCGCGGCCCGGCCCTTGCCGGACGTCGGGCACACCAGGAGGGCCGCGTGCGTCATGGTGCGTGATCCCATCCGGTCGGTCGAGGCGGTCGGGGGAGCATACCGGTCACGGCGATCACGGCGAGGACTTCGTTCCGCCGCCCCGGAAACGCGAGCGGGCCCCGCCGGTGGTGGCGGGGCCCGGCCTCAGGTCGCGTCGTCGTAGTCGACGCGCCTCGCCTCCGCCTTGGGCGGCGGAACCGGCTCCTCCTCGATCGAGGTGGGCGTGTAGTCGAACGGCGCGGGCTCGTTGTCGTCCAACTCGGCCAGGCCCTCGGCCGCCAGCTTCTTCGCCGCCCGCCGGTCGTGCACGCGGGCTATCTGGATCGCGAGTTCGAACAGCAGCGTCAACGCCACCGCCAGTGCCACCATCGAGATCGGGTCCGTCCCCGGTGTGGCGATGGCGGCGAAGATGAACAGGCCGAAGATGATGCCCCGACGCCACTTGCTCAGCTTCTCGTAGCTCACGATGCCGACCTGGTTGAGCATCACCACGACCAGGGGCAGTTCGAAGCTCACCCCGAAGATCAGCAGCAGGGCCAGGACGAAGTTGATGTACGCGCCACCCGACAGCGCGGTCAGGAACTTGTTGTCGCCGAACCCGACCAGGACGCTCAAGCCCTGCGGCACGACGTAGAACGCCAGCACCGCGCCCAGGATGAACAGCAGCGACGCCACGAACACGAAGGTCAGCGCGAACTTGCGCTCCTTCGAGTACAGGCCCGGCGCGATGAACTTCCAGACCTGGTGGAGCCACAGCGGCGCGGTCAGCGCCATGCCCGCAGCCGCACCGACCTTCAACTGGATCATGAAGGCTTCGAAGGGCTCGGTCTGGAGGAGCTGGCAGCTGTCGGAGCCCTGGTGCAGCCGGTCCTGCAACGGGATCCCGCAGTACGGGCTGATGACGACGTCACCGAGGCTCGGCAGCCCGAAGATCCGCCACCCCCACCAGATGAAGCCGAAGACGGCGCCGATGGCGATGAACAGCAGCCCCCAGGCCAGTCGGCTCCGGAGGTCGTACAGGTGGTCCTTGAGGGACATGGTGCCGTCGGGATTGCCCCGACGGCCGGAGTTCTTCCTGCGGTCCCGGAGCTGCACCAGCCACCGGACGGGACTTGCGCCCACCGTCTGGTCCGTCCTTCAGCTCAGTTGTTGGTGTTCTTCTGGTCAACGGGCTGCTGCTGCACAACCGGTTGCACGGTGGGCTGGGCGACGGGCGGCTGCGCGACGGGCGGCTGCGCGGGCGGCAGCTGCTGAACCGGCGGCTGCTGCGCGTACTGCTGCTGCGGCGCCTGCTGCTGCTGGTCGTCGTCCTCGCGCAGACCCTTGGTCTCCGCCTTGAGGATCTTCGCCGACTTGCCGAGCGAGCGCGCCATGTCGGGCAGCTTCTTCGCGCCGAACAGCAGGATGATCACCACAGCGATGATGATCAGCTCTGTAGCTCCGAGGTTACCCACGGTGGTCCTCCTGTCTCCCCCGGTCCGTCGATCGTACGCGGGGCTGGTGCTTGCGCCGTTCGGCGAAGGCCACCCCGAGCGCGGCCGACCGCGCCTTCAGCAACCCCACACCGTCGCCAACATTGTCACTCACTCGCGAGCTGACCTTCGTGAAGTCACGAAGGGAACCGACCACCCGGATCACGACCGCGACGAGCGCGACCACTCCTACGACCACGAGCACGAGGCTCGGCAAGTACGGCACCCCCTCACCGTACTGGTCTCAGGTGGCCGGCAGGTGCTCCACCCTGCGCAGTGCCTCGGTCGCCTGGCGGACGACCTCGTCGGCCAGTTCGGCGGGGTGCTCGACGCGCACGTCCCCGCCGAGCCCGAGGGTCAGCCTGACCATCCACGACAGGTCGGTGTAGCGCATCATCACCCGCGCCCGGCCGCGGCCGAGTTCGATCACGTCCTCGACCGGGTAGTACTCGCTGACCCACCGGGCGTCCGGTTCGAGCACCAGCACGGCGATGCGCTGCGACGGGTCGGGCTGGAACAGCCCCTCCGAGGTGTCGGTCAGCCGCACGTGCGGCGGCGGGGCCGCGCGCTCGTCCAGCACCTCGACCTCGTCGATCCGGTCGAGCCGGAACAGCCGCACGCCGTCGGCCTGCCTGCACCAGGCCTCCAGGTAGCTGTAGCCCTCCACGAGCAGCATCCGCAGCGGGTCGACGACCCGGTCGGTGATCTCGTCGCGCGACGGCGTGTAGTACCGCAGCCGCAGTGCCCGCTCCCGGCGGACGCCGTCCTGGAGCGAGTCCCTGACCTGCGCGGTCTCCGGCGCCTCGCGGATCGCGAGCCCGACGGTCACGCCCGCGGGCTGCGCCTGGCCGACGGCGGCCTCGATCTTCGCGACGGCCCGCTGGACCGCCTCGGCGTCCAGCATCCCCGGCGTGTCGCTGAGCGCGCGCAGGGCCACCAGCAGCGACGTCGCCTCGGCCGCGGTCAGCCGCAGCGGGCGGCTCATGCCCGCGTCGAAGCCGACGGTGACCGTGTCGCCCTCGAACGACAGGTCGATCAGGTCGCCGGGCCCGTAGCCCGGCAGCCCGCACATCCACAGCAGTTCGAGGTCCTTGCGGAGCTGCTTCTCCGGCACCTCGAAGTCCTCGGCGACCTCGCGCAGCGGGATGCCCGGCCTGGCCAGCAGGTACGGCACCAGCGCCAGCAGGCGCGGCACCCGCTCGGACGACGCGCTCACGACCCCACCTCCGCACCGCGCTGCGAGCGCAGCGCGCCCAGCAGCCGTTCCCGCACCGCCTTGGCCAGCACCTCGGGTTCGAGCACCAGCACGTCCGGCCCGAAGCCCGCGATCCACCGGGCCGCCGAGTCGGGGAACCGGAGTTCGATCTCCACCAGGTCACCCGGCCTGCCGTCCACGAGCTGCTCGCCGACGACGTCAGCCCGCCGCCGCAGCCCCTGCGCCCGGCCCTTGGCCACCCACAGGCGGGTCGGGGAGGCGGGCTGCGGGTCGTTCTGGGTCGTCGCGACGAAGCTCAGCAGGTCGACGTCGACGGGCCGCTCCACCACGCCGGGCTTGCCGACCGTGCGCACGTCGCCGACCACCCGCGACAGCCGGAAGCAGCGCGCCGCGTCGCGGTCGCGGTCGTGCCCCACCAGGTACCAGCGCCCGCGCCGCGCCACCACGCCCCACGGCTCGATCGTCCGCGTCGACACGTCGGTGGCGGGCAGCCGCCGGTAGTCGAACTCCACGACCTGGCCCGCCTGCACGGCCGCCAGCAGCGACGGGAACGCGGGCTCGCTCGTGCGCACCTTCGGCTCCACGGCGGCCCGCACGTCCTGGTCGACGTCCACGCCCGCCGCGCGCAGCTTGATCAGCGCCCCGTGCGCGGCCCCGGTGAACTGCGGCGAGTCCCAGAGCCGCGCGGCGAGCGCCACGGCGGCGGCCTCGTCCGGCTCCAGGTCGATGTCGCCGAGCTCGTAGTCGCGCCGCGCGATCCGGTACCCGTCCGTCGTCTCGAACGACCCGGTGCGCCCGACCTCCAGCGGCACGCCGAGGTCGCGCAGCTCCGTCTTGTCCCGCTCGAACATCCGGTAGAACGCCTCGTCGCTGAGCGCGTCGGCGTACCCGGGCACGATGCCCCGGATCCGCTCGGCGCTCAGGAACTGGCGGGTCGACAGCAGGCACAAGACCAGGTTGACGAGCCGTTCGGCACGGGTGGTGGACACGGCGCCAACCCTAACCCCGTCGGACGACCGGACGACCCCCGTCCCCACCGGGAACCCCGATGAACGGCCCGTTCACGGCGAGGCCGCCCGACCACCCCCGCCGTCCGAGGAGCGCAGCACCCGCGCCGAGGCCCCGCCGCCGGTGGCGAACCGCGCGTCGAAGGCCTCGACGTCGCGAAACTCCAGGGCGGCGGTGTCCGGCGGCCCGACCGACGTCCAGGTGGCGCCGCCGTCGACCGCCGGCGGCACGGTCCCCCGGCTGCCGCTGACCCGCGCGACCGCGGAGCTGCGCGTCCGTCCCGGTCGGCGTGGGCACCCACGAGGGGCCGTCGGCGGTCGAGGCCACCGCCGGGACCGCCGACGCCTGCACGACCGCGACCACCGCACCCGACACCCGCGTGCCCGCCCCTCCCGGTTGCGGCCGTGCTGCCCCACCGCGTGCCACGAGGGGATCCCCACCGAAGTGGGGATCCCCTCGTGGTGGAGCGGGACTACAGGGAGGCGATCAGCCGTTCGACGCGTTCGTCGACCGCCCGGAACGGGTCCTTGCACAGCACGGTGCGCTGCGCCTGGTCGTTCAGCTTCAGGTGCACCCAGTCGACGGTGAAGTCGCGACCGGCGGCCTGGGCGGCGGCGATGAAGTCGCCGCGCAGCTTCGCCCTCGTCGTCTGCGGCGGGGTGTCCTTGGCGGCCTCGATCTCGCCGTCGTCGGTGACCCGCTCGACCTGGCCCTTGCGCTGGAGCAGGTCGAAGATGCCCCGGCCGCGGCGGATGTCGTGGTAGGCCAGGTCGATCTGCGCGATGCGCGGGTTGGACAGGTCCATGTCGTGCTTGAGCTGGTAGCGCTGCATCAGCCGGTGCTTGATGGCCCAGTCGATCTCGCGGTCGATCTTGGACAGGTCCTCGGCCTCGATCGCGTCGAGCGTCCGGCCCCACAGTTCGAGCACGCGCTCGGCCATCGGGTCCGGGGAGCGCTTGGCGACGTGTTCGACGGCCCGCTCGTAGTACTCGCGCTGGATGTCCAGCGCCGACGCCTCCTTGCCGCCCGCGAGCCGGACGGTGCGACGGCCGGTGAGGTCGTGGCTGATCTCGCGGATGGCCCTTATCGGGTTGTCCAGGGAGAAGTCCCGGAACTGCACCCCCTGCTCGATCATCTCCAGCACGAGGTTCGCGCTGCCCACCTTGAGCAGCGTCGTCACCTCGGACATGTTGGAGTCGCCGACGATCACGTGGAGCCTGCGGTAGCGCTCGGCGTCGGCGTGCGGCTCGTCGCGGGTGTTGATGATCGGGCGGGACCGGGTCGTGGCGCTGGAGACGCCCTCCCAGATGTGCTCGGCGCGCTGCGAGAGGCAGAACACCGCGCCGCGGGGGGTCTGGAGGACCTTCCCCGCTCCGCAGATGAGCTGGCGGGTCACCAGGAACGGCAGCAGGACGTCCGCGATGCGGGAGAACTCCCCCGCGCGGGCGACCAGGTAGTTCTCGTGGCAGCCGTAGGAGTTGCCCGCGGAGTCGGTGTTGTTCTTGAACAGGAAGATGTCCCCGCCGATGCCCTCGTCGGCGAGCCTGCGTTCGGCGTCGACGAGCAGGTCTTCGAGGATCCGCTCCCCCGCCTTGTCGTGGGTGACGAGCTGGGCCAGGTCGTCGCACTCGGCCGTCGCGTACTCCGGGTGGGAGCCCACGTCGAGGTACAGCCGGGAGCCGTTGCGCAGGAACACGTTCGAGGAACGCCCCCACGACACGACCCGGCGGAACAGATACCGCGCGACCTCATCCGGGGACAACCTGCGCTGCCCGTGGAAGGTGCAGGTCACCCCGAACTCAGTCTCAATGCCGAAGATCCGCCGCTGCATCCCTCAACAGTAGGCGCAAAACGCTCCACCATCAGTGATCCAAACGGGCGGCGTGCCCGATTCGGGCTAACGTCGCGGTGTGCTGAGACGAGTGCGCAAGTCGGGTATGCGGGTCGGGCTGATCGACCAGAAGCTGGTGCGTCGGAGCGCGAACCTGCCTCTGACCTCGGCTGATGCGGGATTGAAGAGGCTGACGAAGACGGCCAACCACGGGGTGCTGTGGTTCGTGATCGCGGCGGTGCTGGCCACGAGGAAAGGAATAACCCGGAAGGCGGCGCTGCGTGGCGTGGTGGCCATCGCGGGCGCCAGCTTCAGCGCGAACGCGGTCGGCAAGACCCTGTTCCCCCGCCGCAGGCCCGCCGCCGACCTGGTGCCGATGGCGCGCAGGCTGACCAAGCGGCCCACGTCGTCGTCGTTCCCGTCGGGTCACGCGGCGTCGGCGGCGGCGTTCACCACGGCCATCGCGATGGACTCGCCGAGGGCGGCGGCGGTGATCGCCCCGATCGCCGCGGCCGTGGCGTACTCGCGGGTCCACACCGGCGTGCACTGGCCGTCGGACGTGGCGGCGGGCGCGGCGATCGGCGTCGGCACGGGTCTGCTGACCAAGCGCTGGTGGCCGCTGGGCCGCGAGGAGCCCGCGTCGGCGTACGAGCACACGACGCTGGACGAACTGGTCGACGGCGAGGGCCTCGTGGTGGTCGTCAACCCCGGCTCCGGCCCCACCACGGCCGACCCGTCCGAGCAGATCCAGCAGGCCTGGCCGAAGGCGACCGTCATCCCGATCGACCAGCTCGACACCGTGATCGACGACCACCACCCCGCCGCGCTCGGCGTCGCGGGCGGCGACGGGTCCGTCGCGGCGGTCGCCGCCGTCGCGGCCGAGAACGAGCTGCCGCTGGTCCTGGTGCCCGCGGGCACGCTCAACCACTTCGCCCGCGACGTCGGCGTCGAGGGCCTCGCCGACGCGGAGACGGCCGTCCGCGCGGGCGACGGCGTGCGCGTCGACCTGGCCGCGGTGGAGGTCGACGGCGGCGACCGCATCTGGTTCGTCAACACCGCGAGCCTCGGCGGGTACCCGGACATGGTGCGGCTGCGGGAGAAGCTGGAGAAGCGCTGGGGCAAGTGGCCCGCCGCGGGCATCGCCATGTTCAAGGTCCTGCGCTCGTCGCAGCCGCTGAACATGGAGCTGAACGGCGAGCCGCACCGCGTGTGGATGCTGTTCGTCGGCAACGGCCCGTACCTGCCGAAGGGCTTCGCCCCCACCACCCGCCCGAAGCTCGACGCGGGCCTGATGGACGTCCGGTACATCCGCGCGGACGCCCGCTACTCGCGGACCAGGTTCTTCATCGGCGCGGTGCTCGGCTCGCTGCACCGCAGCCGCACCTACCGGCACATGGAGACGCGCACGCTCGACGTCCGCGTGTTCGGCTCCGACGTGGCCATCGCGACCGACGGCGAGGTGGGTCCGACGGGCGACAGGTTCCGCTTCCGCTCCCACCCGGCCGCGCTCGCGATCTACCGGCCCTGAGGGCTTGACCTCACGTCGTGTGAGGTTCGTAGCGTCGTCGT
This sequence comes from Umezawaea sp., assembly GCF_057122925.1. Lineage (NCBI taxonomy): Bacteria > Bacillati > Actinomycetota > Actinomycetes > Pseudonocardiales > Pseudonocardiaceae > Umezawaea > Umezawaea sp. The sequence goes on from NZ_DBNGPQ010000109.1 coordinate 46,577, forward strand.
CATGACCGGGGACGAGGGTGTCGAGCGGCGGTGGGGCGTGGGTGAGCTGGCCCGCGCCACCGGCCTGACCGTGCGCGCGCTGCACCACTACGACGAGATCGGGTTGGTGCCGGCGAGCGAGCGGACCGGGGCGGGCCACCGCCGCTACACCGAGGGCGACCTGCGGCGGCTGTACCGGGTGTGCGCGTTGCGCGGGCTCGGGTTGTCGCTGGAGGAGATCGGGAGCGTGCTCGCCCGGCCCGTCGACGACGTGTCGGCGCTGCGTGCGGTGCTGGTGGGCCAGCTGGCGCACCTGGACGAGCGGGCCACCCGCGTCGCGCGGCTGCGCACGCGGATCAGCGGGCTGCTGAGCAGGCTCGACACCTCGGGGACGCCCGATCCGGAGCAGTTGACGACGACTCTGGAGATGATCTCGATGTTGGACGAGCACTACACCCGCGAGCAGCAGGAGCTGATGGCCGGGCGCAGGGCCGCGCTGGGGCCCGAGGCGATCGAGTCGATGAAGCTGGAGTGGTTCGGCCTCGCGCAGCGGATTCGGCAGCTCCAGGAGGACGGCGTGCCGGTCGACGACCCGCGCGTGCAGGAGCTGACCGGCCGCTGGGACGAGATCGGGTCGGCGTTCCACGGCGGCGACCCGGCGATCGTGGCGGCGGCGGACGCCGCGTACGAGGGGTCGAAGGGGGCGGTCGACCGGCAGCTCGGCTGGCCCGAGGGCTCCGACCTGGTGGACTACGTGAAGCGGGCGCGCGAGGTGCGCTCGTGACCGACTGCACCCGCCCCGGCCCGATGACGTCGGCCGGTGCGCACGCGGGGCTGTTGGCCCGGCTGCCGCACGACGTCGCGGGACTCGCGGCCGTCGGCCACGGCCTGCTGATCCACGAGCACCTCGCGCCGTCCTACGACGTGGTGCTGTCGGAGGAGGACCGCGCCACGGTGCACCTGCGGCGCGTCGAGGACCTGCTGGGGCGGATCACCGAGCGGGACGGGCGACCGCTGACCGAGTCCAGGGAGCCGAAGGACCGCGTTCCCGGTAACTGCAGGCACTTCACCGTGCTGCTGGTGACCGCGCTGCGCGCCCTGGACGTGCCCGCGCGGGCCCGGTGCGGGTTCGGCGGGTACTTCGGCGGCGGCACCTTCGAGGACCACTGGGTCGCCGAGCACTGGAACGGCGACCGCTGGGTCCTCGTGGACGGCCAGGTCGACGACGTGCAGCGGGCGCTGTTCCCGATCGACTTCGACGTCACCGACGTGCCCCGCGACCGCTTCCTGGTCGCGGGCGAGGCGTGGCGGCGCTGCCGGGCGGGTGAGGCGGATCCGGCGCTGTTCGGGCTCTCGGTGCTCGGCGAGTCCGGGCTGTGGTGGATCGCGGCGAACCTGGTGCGGGACGCGACGGCGCTGCTGGGCGTGGAAGTGCTGCCGTGGGACACCTGGGGCGCGATGCCGGAGCCTGAGGACGAGATCGGCGAGGACGCGCTCGCGCTGTTCGACCGGCTGGCCGAGTTGACGCTCGACCCGGACGCCCGTGCCGCCGAGCTGCGCGCGCTGTGCCGCGACGAGCGGCTGCGGCTGCCCGCCGTGGTGCGCAACGCGGTGCGCGGCGTCGACGAACCGGTGTGACGGACGCGCACCCGGCGCTATGGTTGACCTGGTCAACGACTTTGTTGAGGTGGTCAACGATGACGGTCGCCGACGTGCGCGCGTTCACCCGCTTCTACACCCGCGTGATCGGTCTGCTGGACCGGTACCTGGACTCGCCGTACTCGGCGACGGAGGTCAGGGTCCTGTTCGAGCTGGCCCACCGCGACCGGTGCGAGGTCGCCGCCCTGCGCGGCGACCTCGGCCTGGACGCCGGGTACCTCAGCCGGATCCTGAACCGCTTCGAGGCCGACGGGCTCGCCGTGCGCGAGCCGTCGCCCACCGACGGCCGCCGCCAACTGGTCCGGCCGACCGAGCACGGCCGCGCGGTGTTCGCGGCGCTGGACGAGCGGTCGTCGAACGAGGTCGCCGCGCTCCTGGCGGAGGTGCCGGAGTCGGACCGGCGCAGGCTGGTCACCGCCATGACGACGATCCGCCGCACGCTGGGCGACGCTCCCCCGCCCGCCTACGCGCTGCGGCCCCCGCGCCCCGGCGACCTCGGGTGGATCGTGCAGCGGCACGGCGCCCGCTACTCCGAGGAGTGCGGGTTCGACACGACGTTCGAGGCGCTCGTCGCGGGTGTCGTGGCGGACTTCGGCGGCGGTCACGACCCGGAGCGCGAGGCGGCCTGGATCGCGGAGGTCGACGGCGAACCGGTCGGCTCGGTGCTGTGCGTGCGGGAGGACGACGAGACGGCGAAGCTGCGGCTGCTGCTGGTGGAGCCGTCCGCGCGCGGCCTGGGCATCGGCGCGCGGCTGGTGGACGAGTGCGTGCGCTTCGCCCGGCGGTCGGGCTACCGGCGGATGGTGCTGTGGACCGTCGAGGGGCTCGACCAGGCCCGGCGGATCTACCAGCGGCAGGGGTTCGCGCTGGTGGCCGAGCGGCCCCAGCGGCTGTTCGGCCGGGACGTGGTCGGGCAGGACTGGGAGTGCCGGTTCCCCGCCGGGCGGTGAAACCCCTGGGGCACAACGAGCTGAGCCGATCAGTCCACCGCGGACTGATCGGCTCGCAACCGGGTGCGGGCGGTCCTCCGGTCGGCGCCGGGTGGCGTGGTCCAGCGTCAGGGGTGGGCGCGCGGCGCGAGCCGGGAGCGGGACGGGTGGCGGACCATCCGGCGCAGGTCGCCGTCGCCCGGTCCGTCGTCGACGAAGCCGTGCCTGCGGTACAGCGCCGCGGCGACCGTGTTGGTCCTCACGACGTCCAGGAACACCGTGCCCTCCGCCCGCTCGACCACCGCCGCCACCAGCGCGTCACCGACCCCGCGGCCTCGGGCGAACGGGGCGACCCACATCGAGGCCAGCACGACCCGGTGCCCGCGCGGCATCCCGCTCACCATGCCCGCGGGGACGCCGTCCAGGTGCGCGAGCACGTTGTGGCCGCTGTCGAGGCGGGCGCGCCAGCGCCGCTCCGAGTCGCCCTCGCCCTGCCAGTCGGCGAGCGTCGCGCCGAAGGCCTCGGGAGCGTCGCGCAGCGCCGCCAGGCGGAGTTCCCGCCAGTCGGCCCAGTCCTCGGTCCCCAGTTCGCGCACCACGACCACCGGACCATCGTGGACGAGGCGGCGGAGGCGCCGCAACGCCCTTACCGCGCGGACACGATCGCGTCACGGTGCGGCCCGGACGGATCCCCGAGGACGATGCTCCCGTCCACCACGGACATGAGGAGAACGATGCGACGCACCACGGGCCCTCTGCTGATCGCGGCCGCCCTCTGCCTGGCCACCGCGGCGTGCTCCACGTCCGGGACGCCCACGGCGGCGACCAGCGCCACGGCCACCGAGGTGTCGGCCACGGCCGGTCCCCGCTGCCCGCTGGACGCGTCGGACCTGTCCACGGCGACCGGTCTGGTCTTCGACCTGGCCGACGTGCGCGAGGACCACGAACTGGAGACCCGGCCCGAGGTGAAGGCACTGACCTGCGTCTACACCTCCGCGGCCACCCCGCAGGAGGCGGGCGACCCGCTGGTCCTGCGGGTCGACACCGTCACCGGCGCCGACGCGGCGGTGGTGCGGGCCGGGTTCGAGAGCGGTTGCGCGGACGGCGGTGGCACCCTCGCCGACTCGACCGTCACCGGCGCCAAGACCTGCACCCGTGGCGGGAACACCGTCGAGGGCGACATCGCCGCGGGTGACCGGACCGTGGAGGTCTACTTCGTCAACGCCACCGCGGGCACGGCCGTGACGCTCACCCGCGCGTTCGACAAGGTGCTGGCCTCGGTGTCCTAGCAGGACGGTCCGCGCGGCGGAGCGGGGCACCTCCGACCCGGAGATGCCCCGCTCGCCCTGGAAGGACTACGCCTTGTCGTCGTTCGGCGGCAGGTTCACGTCCTTGGTGGGCTTGGCGGGCCCGCCCTTGTCGGACGTGGGCGCCTCGGAGACGGGCTCCTCGGGCTCCTCGCCCGGCAGCATCGCGTCCAGCGCCGCCCCGACGATCCGGCGGAACGCCCGGCGCGGCCGGTCCCGTTCCAGGACCGCCACTTCGAGCTTCCCCCGGTCCAGCAGGTCGGGCTTGCCGTTGCCGGTGGACGTGGACCCGGCGCTGAGGCCGCGCACCGCCACACCGACGGCGTCCGCCAGTGCCAGACCGTCGCTGAAGAGGTCCTTCAGCGCGGTGGTCGTGGCCTCGGCCTGGCCGCCCATCACGACGTACTGCGGCTCGTCGACGATCGAGCCGTCGTAGGTGAGCCGGTACATCGTGTCCTGCTCGGGCAGGTGGCCGACCTCCGCGACGCAGATCTCGACCTCCAGGGGCTTGATCTGCTCGGTGAAGATCGAGCCGAGCGTCTGCGCGTACACGTTGGCCAGGGAGCGGCCGGTCACGTCGCGCGGGTCGTTCTGGTACCCGCGGATGTCGGCGAACCGGATGCCCGCCTGGCGGAGGTTCTCGAACTCGCTGTACCGGCCGACGGCGGCGAAGCCGATGCGGTCGTAGATCTCGGAGACCTTGTGCAGCGTGCTCGACGGGTTCTCGGCGACGAACAGGATCCCGTCGGCGTACCTGAGCACGACGACGCTGCGGCCCCGCGCAATACCCTTCCTGGCGTACTCCGAGCGGTCGCGCAGGATCTGCTCGGGGGAGGCGTACAACGGCATCGTCACTGGCGCGGCTCCTGACCTCGACGGATGGTGGTGGGCACGGCTAGACCCTGCGGCCTTCGACGACGGCCTCGGCGACCGCGGCCGTCCGCTCGTCGGACAGCGGGACGGCGCCCTCGGCCGCGGTGATCGTGACGATCACCGGGTAGATGCGCCGCACGGTGTCCGGTCCGCCGGTGGCCGTGTCGTCGTCCGCCGCGTCGTAGAGCGCCTCGACGGCGGCGCGCGCGGCGCCGTCGGCGTCCGCGTCCGGGTCGTAGAGCTTCTTCAGCGATGACTTGGCGAACAGCGAGCCGGAGCCGACGGCCTGGTAGCCCTGGGTCTCCTCGTAGCGGCCGCCGGTGACGTCGTAGGACACGATCCGGCCCGCGCGCTCGGGGTCGGCGGCCTCGGTGTCGAAGCCCGCGAACAGGGGCACGACGGCGAGGCCCGCCATCGCGGCGTCCAGGTTGCCCCGGATCATCGCGGACAGGCGGTTGGCCTTGCCGTCGAGCGAGAGCGAGACGCCCTCGATCTTCTCGTAGTGGCGGAGCTCGACCGCGAAGAGGCGCACGATCTCGATCGCGATGCCCGCGGTGCCCGCGATGCCGACGGCGGAGTAGTCGTCGGTGACGAACACCTTCTTCATGTCGCGCTGGGCGATCACGTTGCCCATGGTCGCCCGCCGGTCGCCCGCGATCAGCACGCCGCCCTTGAAGGTGACGGCGACGATCGTCGTCCCGTGCGGGGCCTGGACGTGGCTGCCCTCGGGCAGCTTCCGCCCCGACGGCAGCAACTCGGGCGCTTGGGCGCGCAGGAAGTCGGTGAACGACGATGACCCCGGCGTCAGGTACGCCGGGGGCAACGACGCGGACGGGTACCGCCCGGACGAGCTGTTTTCCATGTGTGGCTTCGTCTCCTGTCCCCGAGTCGGCTGGTTGGCGGCCGGTGCCGCTACTCGCCGCCCTTTTGCACGTAGGCCCGCACGAAGTCTTCGGCGTTCTCCTCCAGGACGTCGTCGATCTCGTCCAGGATCGCGTCGACGTCCTCGCCGAGCTTCTCGCGTCGTTCCTGACCGGCGGCGGCCGCGCCGTCGCCGTCGTCCCCGTCACCGCCGCCTTGGCGCTGAACCTGTTCCTGTGCCATCTCAGCCTCCCGCGTCGGCCAGGCCGACTGTCAGCTACCGCCAACTCCGTCGGCGGTGAACCCGGCTGACCGGGCCCACCGACAACATTACCCAGCAGGACCGACAATCAGTGCCTGCCACACGGGTTCGATGATCAGCCCCTCGTCAGGGCGTCCACCAGCTGCTCGGCCGTCTCCGCGGCCTCCAGGAGGGCTCCGACGTGGGCTTTCGTGCCCCGAAGGGGCTCAAGGGTGGGAATCCGGACGAGTGATTCCCGACCGAGGTCGAAGATCACCGAGTCCCACGACGCGGCGGCGACCGACTGGGGGTAGCGCTCCAGGCACCGGCCGCGGAAGTACGCGCGGGTGTCCTCCGGCGGCGACTTCACGGCCGCGAGCACCTCGTCCTCGCTGACCAGGCGCTTCATCGAGCCGCGCGCGACCAGCCGGTTGTACAGGCCCTTGTCCAGCCGCACGTCGGAGTACTGGAGGTCGACCAGCTTGAGCCGGGGCGCGCCCCAGGCCAGGTTGTCGCGGGACCGGTAGCCCTCCAGCAGCCGCAGCTTCGCCACCCAGTCGAGGCGGTCCGCGCACTCCTGCGGGTCGCGGGACAGCGCGTCGAGCACCTCGCCCCAGACGCGCAGCACGTCGCGGTCGGCGGCGTGGTCGCCCGCCGTGTCCTCCTCGACGAACCTCACCGCGCGCTCGTGGTAGGCGTACTGGAGCTCCAGGCCGGTCATCTTGCGTCCGCCGGTCAGCTCGACCTTGACCTTGAGGGTCGGGTCGTGGCTGATCTGGTGCACCGCGCGGACCGGGTCGAGCAGCCGCAGGTCGTCGAAGCGCCTGCCCGCCTCGATCATGTCCAGCACGACCGAGGTGGTGCCGACCTTGAGGAACGTGGAGTACTCGGCGAGGTTCGCGTCGCCGATGATGACGTGCAGCCTGCGGTACTTGTCCGCGTCGGCGTGGGGCTCGTCGCGGGTGTTGATGATGCCGCGCTTGAGCGTGGTCTCCAGGCCGACCTCGACCTCGATGTAGTCCGACCGCTGCGAGAGCTGGAAGCCCTCGTCGTCGCCGGTCGGGCCGATGCCGACGCGGCCGGAGCCGGTGATGACCTGCCGCGACGCGAAGAAGGGGGTGAGCCCGGCGATCACCGCGGTGAACGGCGTGCTGCGGGACATCAGGTAGTTCTCGTGGGTGCCGTAGCTGGCGCCCTTGCCGTCGACGTTGTTCTTGTAGAGCTGGAGCCGGGGCTGGCCGGGGACGCTGGCGGCCTTGATCGCCGCCTGCTCCATGATCCGCTCACCCGCCTTGTCCCAGATCACGGCGTCGCGGGCGTTCGTGACCTCGGGCGCGGAGTACTCGGGGTGCGCGTGGTCGACGTAGAGCCTGGCGCCGTTGGTGAGGATGACGTTGGCCGCGCCGAGGTCCTCGACGTCGGTGTCGATCGGGTGGTTGCCCGGCACGCCGAGGTCGAACCCGCGCGCGTCGCGCAGCGGTGATTCCACCTCGTAGTCCCAGCGGGCCCGGCGGGCGCGCGGGATGTCGGCGGCCGCCGCGTAGGCCAGCACCACTTGTGTCGAGGTCAGCACCGGGTTCGCCGTCGCATCCCCCGGCACCGAGATGCCGTACTCGACTTCGGTTCCCATGATCCGCCTCATGGGCCCAGCCTACGGCGTCCGCCCCTGCTCGGGGCTATACGGCGTTGCCAATAGTCTGCGTTCGCCACGGACGGAAGGACCCGCGTTGAGCCCTGTCGAGGTGCCGCTGCTCATCGTCGGCGGGGGGATCGGCGGACTCGCGACGGCCCTGGCCGCCGCCCGCCGCGGCCTGCCCGCGCACGTGCTGGAGCAGTCCCCCGAGTTCGGCGAGATCGGCGCCGGGCTCCAGCTGGGCCCGAACGCGAGCCGCGCGCTGGACGCGCTGGGCGTGCTGGACGACGTCCTCCCGCTGGCCGTGCGACCGGGCGCGGGCGTGCTGCGCGACGCGGTGAGCGGACGGCTGCTGACCCGGCTCGACCTGGGTCGGGCCTTCCGCGACCGGTACGGCTACCCGTACCTGGTCATGCACCGGGGCGACCTGCTCGACGTGCTGCTCGCGCACTGCCGGGCCGCCGACGGGATCACCCTCGAAGCCGGTCGGGAGGTCGTGTCGTCGCGGGTCCGGTCCGACGGCGCGGACGTCACGTGCGCCGACGGCACCACCTACCGGACCCGCACGCTGCTCGCCGCCGACGGGCTCCGTTCGGGGCTGCGGCGGCACCTGAGCGACGACGAGCCGGTGTGCGGCGGGTACGCCGCCTACCGCGGCACGGCCCCGCGCGGCGAGGACGCGGGCGACGACGTGGTGCTGTGGATCGGGCCCGGCGTGCACCTGGTGCGGTACCCCGTCCGGGCGGGTGCGCTGGTCAACCAGGTCGCGGTGTTCCGCAGTCCCCGCTTCCACGCGGGTGAGGCCGGGTGGGGCGGGGTGGACGAGCTGGACGCGGCGTTCGCCGGGACGTGCGAGCCGGTGCGGGACGCGGTGGCGCGGGTGGGCCGCGACCGGTTCTGGGCGATGTACGACCGCGAGCCGCTGGACACGTGGGTCACCGGGCGGCTCGCGCTGCTGGGCGACGCGGCCCACCCGATGCTCCAGTACCTCGGCCAGGGCGCCTGCCAGGCCCTGGAGGACGCCGTCGAGCTGGGCCGGGTGCTGCCGAGCGGCGACCTGGAGGCGTTCCAGCGCGCCCGCCTGCCCAAGGCGGTGCGGTGCCAGACCTCCGCGCGGCCGTGGGGCGAGCTGTGGCACACCGCCGACCCGCTGCTGACCGCCGTGCGCGACCGGATGTTCGCGCTGCGGGCCGACGACGACCACTCCGAGCTGGACTGGCTGTACGCGGGGCCGGGCGGTCCCGGCCCCGCGTAGCCGTCAGCCCAGCCGGTAGGCGTCGAGGATCGTCTGCTCGACGGTGCCGCCGTCCCGGTCGACCGCCGTGGCCCGCAGGGACACCGACGTCGCGGTCCGGGGGTGGTGCAGCACGACCAGCGCGCGGCCCAGCAGCGGCGCGGGCCGCCAGGTCCTCCCGCTGTCGTAGGACACCCGCACGGTCAGCGACCTCGGCGCGACGCCGGTCTGCGAGGTCACCGACACCGGCACGGTCACCGTCCTCCCGGCCACCGCGTCGGCCGGGTCGGGGTCGAACCGCACGGCCGACAGCGGCAGCGGGGTGGTGCGGTCGGTGCGGCCCGAGCGGAACGTCCAGGCCGCCGACACCGCGGAGCCCGCGTGGGTCGCCGACGTGCTGAGCCGGTAGGTCCCCGGCTCGGCGGGCAGGGTGAGGTCGGCGGCCCCCGTGCCGGAGGTCTTGGCGACCTCGCGGCCGTCGCGGTGGACGACCGTGGTGCGGGGGTCCACGGCCGAGAAGCCCGCGTTGCCCTCCCGGTCGCCGAACAGCGGCACGTCGACGTGCAGCACGTCACCGGTCCGGCTCACCCAGCGCCCCGCGTCGCGGGTCGGCGGGAACGCCGGGCCGAGCACCCCGCCGCCGGGGCGCTGCACGGAGGTCCGACCGGGCCGGTGCTCCCTGACCGGCCCGCGCCACTCGAACGCCGTGGTGGAGCCGTCCTCGGCGAGGTCGCGGCCGTCGATCCGCCAGGCGCTGCTCTCCGTGCTCAGGTACTCGTCGCGCGGCCCGGACACGGGCAGCGCGAGCCCGTGGTCGGCCACCGCGGCGCCGGTCCTCGGGTACGGCTTCACCAGGCGCCTGCCCGACGCGACCTCGGCCCGCACGTGCGCCAAGTCGGCCTTGGCGGGCGCGCGGGTGAACCCGGTCGGCCACGTGCCGGTCCCGTGGTAGGCGAGGCCGTAGAAGTCGTCGCCCTCCCCGGCCCACTGGGTGCTGATCAGCGTCCGGAACGCCTCGTCCGCCGGGGCGGGCGGACCGACGTGCGCGACGCGCATCCGGTTCAGGCTCGCGTCGCCGCCGGACAGCGAGCCCTTGGCGACCACGGCCCCGGTGCCGAGCCTGTGGTCGTGGAAGACGGCGGCGCCGCGCACGAACGCGACGGGGTCGGGGGCGGTGATCCGGATCGGCTGGGCGGTCCGGAAGTCCAGTTCCACCGCGGTGTCCCGGTCGAGCACCAGGAAGGGCTGGACGAGCCAGTCGAACGTCGGCCCGCCCGCGGTGCTGTCGACCAGGTAGCGGCCCTTCGGCAGCCGGACCGTGACGCTGCCGTCCGGCTCGTGGGGCCGGACCTCCTCGCCGGTCGCGAGGTTGCGCACGGTGGTGCTGTAGTTGCCCGACGGCGCTCCCGGCCGCTGGACGTGGTTCAGGGTCAGGTCGTAGCTCTCGGCCTCGCGGACGATCACGATCGGCGTGCGCGCGGTCGTGCCGCCGCCGGTCGCGACGACGGCGCCGTGGTAGGTGCCGTCGGCGGTGTCCACGCCGGTGAAGCCGGTGACCGACGCGGTCGCCCCGCCCCCGGCGGGCACGGTGAGCCGCGCGGGTGTGAGGGTGAACATCCCCGCGGGCGCGGCGGCCTCCACGGCGAGGTCCAGCACGACGTCCGCCGTCCCGGAGTTGCGGTAGGAGATGGACTTCGTCACCGGCTGGTCGTCGTCGTGCGGGTGGACGTGCGTGCCCAGCGACACCGACGACGGCACGGTGCCGACCTCCTGGGTGATCGCGCGGGCCACGTCCACCCGGCCCGCGCCCTGCTCGAACGGCGTGAGTCCGGGGGTGGGCCTCGCGGACGCGGTGAGCGCCGACTTGAGCCGCTCCCCGGTCCAGTCCGGGTGCTGCCCGGCCAGGACCGCCGCGGCGCCCGCGACGTGCGGGGTGGCCATCGACGTGCCGGACGCGGACACGTGGCCGGGGTCGACGGGGGTGCCGATCCGGCCGTGGATGGCCTTCGCGGCGACGATCCCGACGCCCGGCGCGGTGATGTCGGGCTTGATCGCCCCGTCGCCGACCCTCGGTCCGCGGCTGGAGAAGGGTGCAGGCGCGTCGTCGCGGTCGACGGCGCCGACGGTGAGGGCGGCGTCCGCGCTGCCCGGCGAGCCGACCGTCGTGGCGTCCGGCCCCGAGTTGCCCGCCGCGACGACGAACAGCGTCCCGTACCGGGCGGACAGGGTGTTCACGGCGTCCTCGACCGGGTCGAGGGTGTCCGAGTCGGCGGTGCCGAGGCTCATGTTGACCACCCGCGCGCCCTGTTCCGCGGCCCACTGCATGCCCCGCAGCACGTCGGACTCCGACCCGCCGCCCGAGTCGTCGAGCACCTTGCCGTCGAGCAGCCGCGCCCCCGGCGCGACGCCCCGGTACCCGGCGCCCCTGCTCGCGATGGTGGCGGCGACGTGGGTGCCGTGGCCGTACCTGTCGACGGTGTCGGCGGCCGTGCTGAAGTTCCGCTCGGCGACCTCCTGGCCCGCGAGGTCCGGGTGCGTCTGGTCGACGCCGGTGTCCAGCACCGCGACCACCACGCCCTCGCCGGTGTGCCCGGCCTCCCAGGCGGCGGGCGCGCCGATCTGGCGGGTGCTGCGGTCGAGCGACGCCGTGACCCTCCCGTCCAGCCACACCTTCCGCGCGCCGCCCTCCAGCAGCTCCCGCCACGCGGACCCGTCCGCCGCCGCCTCGACCGTGCTCGCCCCGATCGCCGCGAGGTCCGCGGTGCGCGGGGATCCCGGCGGGTGGCTCACGATGAGCGGCACCGGTCGCCCGTCGGTGCCGTACCCGGCGTCCCGCAGGGCCGTGACGTCGAAGATCCGCTCGTCCAGCCGTCCCCCGCGGATCGGCGCGAGCGCGTCCTCCGGCACCACGTACCGGTGCCCGGCTCTCTCGTAGGTGGAGAACACCAGCGCCTCCCGCCCCGGCCCCGGCTCCACCGCGCTCACCGCACCGCCGTCGCCGACGACCACCCGGTCGCCGGTGAGCAGCACGAGCCCCTTGTCCCCCACCGGGTCCGCGCTCGCCGCGGCGACCTGCACCACGGCGAGCGCGACCACTCCGGCGACGACCAGCCCGCCAAACCCCACCACTCGGTCCACGTGATCCAGAATGGTCTGGACAAGTGGGGCGCGGCGACGGGCATTCGGTCGAACATCACCCCGACGCGAGCCCGGCCGCCGGCCGGATCCTCGACGCCCCGCGCGCCGGGCCGAAGGCCGACAGCACCGCGAGCGCCACCACCACGAGCCCTCCGAGCGCCAGCGAGAGCCAGTCCGCGCTGGGGAAGGTGGACACCCCGGCCGCGGTGATCGTCAGCTGCGCGTAGACGAGCCCGACCACACCGCCGCCGAGCACACCGACCAGCGACAGCAGCACGGCCTCGGCCACGATCCCGGCCTGGAGCCCGCCCTTGGTGACGCCGAGCGCCCGGCGCAGCGCCAGTTCCTTGCGCCGCTCCTGCACCGAGATGGTGAGCGTGGTGCCGATCCCGGTGACCGCCACGGCCACGGACAGGCCCAGCAGCACCATCAGCATCACGGTGGCCAGGTCCAGGTAGCGCTGGTTCCGCGCGGCCTCGTCGACGGCCGTCTCCGCCTCGACCGTGGGCGCGTCCGGCAGGGCCGCCCGCACCGCGGCCTGGTAGGCCGACGCGTCCGCGCCCGGCTTGAGCGCGACGACGACGCTGGTGGCGGGGCCGATGGTGGGGTCGGCGACCACGATGCTCGCGTAGCCGATCAGCTCGCCGGGGATGGTGCCCACGACGGTGACCGTGCGCGGTCCCGAGGCGAGGCCGTCCAGCGCCACCTGCTGCCCGACCGCCGTGTTCCACGAGTCGAGCGACCACTCCGAGACCAGCGCCGTGCCCCCGCGGAGGTCCGCGACCCCGGTGGCCCCGCTGTTCTCCGCGTTCAGCCACGCCGCGAGCTGCGTCGGGTCCGCGCCCACGGCCGTGAACGGATCACCGTCGGCGCGCTTGCCGTCGGCGCTGTGCAGCACGGCCCTGCCCGCCACCTCGGGGCGGTCGGTCACCTCGGCCACGTCACCCGGCAGCGGCCGTTCGCCGACGTCGGACACGACCACGTCCGGCCGGGGGCTGGTCGACAGCGACGCCTCGATGTCGCGGGCCGTGCCCACGGTGACGGCGAAGAACGTGACCATCGCGGCGGCCAGCACGAGCGGCATCGCGACCGACGCGGACCGCTGCGGCTCCCGGCGCACCTCGGCCGCCGCGAGCTTCCAGTGCGCGCCGCCGACCCTGGCGGCGATCCCGCCGAACAGGATGCTGAGCCGCGGCACGACGACCGGTCCGAGCACGCCGAAGAGCCCGAAGACGCCGATGATCCCGGAGAACAGCACCAGGAACATCGCCGCGACCGAGCGCTGCGCCGCGACGGCCATGAGCCCCATCGCCACCGCCACGACCACCAGGAGGATCCCGAACACCGTGCGGCGGCGCGCCACCGACCTGTCCGGGGTGGCGCCCTCGGACGTGCGCAGCGCGGCCAGCGGCGACACCCGCGACGCGGCCAGCGACGGCCGGAGGGCGGCGAACACGCTGAGGAACCCGGCCACGGCCGCGCCGATGCCCACGTGGAGGCCCTGCGGCAGCGGGGACGGGTTCAGCGCGACCGTGCCGAACAGCTCCGAGATGCCCGTGGCGTCGAAGACCTTGGACAGCCCCACCGCCACCGGCCCACCGGCCAGCGCTCCGAGCACGCCCGCCACCGCGCCGGTGAACAGCGCCTCGACCAGGTTCGCCACGACGAGGGGCTTGCGGTTCGCTCCGAGGCAGCGCAGCAGCGCGGTCTGGCGCTGGCGCTGGAGGTACACGGCGCGGAAGGTGGCCGCGGCGACGAACGACGCCGTGGCGAGCGCGAGGATGGCGAACAGGATCAGGATCGCGGCCAGCGAGCCGCTGTCGCCGGTGCTCCCCTCCCTCCGGTCCTCGTCGTACACCTGCGAGACCCGGAACGCGGGCCCGACGGCCGCCGCGACGGCGGCCCGGTCGCCGCCGACGACCTGGAGGTCCGTCACGGTCGGCTTCCCGTCCAGCTTCAGCGCCAGTTGCTCGCCGACCACGACCGACGCCTCGTCGGCCAGCCCGCCGCGCTTGGTGATCCCCCCGACCACCACGTCGAGCGTCCTGCCCCGCGCGTCGGCGACCCGCACGGTCGATCCCGGCCGCAGGTCGTGCTTCGCCGCGGTGACCTTGTCGACGGCGATCTCACCGTCCGCGGCGGGGGAACGCCCCTCGCCGATCGGGACGCGCCGCAGCCCGTCGCGGTCCACCTCGACGTCACCGCTCGCGCGCCGGGTGCCCGCGCGGCCGTCGTTCAGCAGCAGGTCGACCTCGACCCGGCGCACCGGCACCACGCGCTCCACACCGGGCACGGCCGCGATCCGGTCGGCGGTGGCCTGGTCGAGCTTCGGCTGGGCGTCGAAGGCCAGGTCGGGGTCGTGGACCACGCCGACCTGGAGGGTGACCGCCGAGGGCACGACCGGGGTGCCCGCTTCCGCGGAGTCGACGATCACGTCGCTCAGCACCAGCGAGGCGGTCAGGCACGCCACGCCGACGACCAGGGCGACACCGGGCAGCAGCGCGCGGCCGGGGCGGTGGCGGAACTCGGCGAGGCCGAGTCCGATCGTTGTGGGCAAAGCTCCTCCTCGTGACGGTGTGCGTCACGACCGTAGGAATCGAGCGCGTCGCCGGGCGTCGGACCGTGGTAGCAATGGTGTGTACGACCACGGGAGGACAACCGGGTGACATCGGCACGGGAACTGGTCGCGGTCTTCGACGAGGAGGGCCTCCCCCGGCCCGGCGCGCCGCGCGGCCGGGTGCGCGGGGAGGGCCTGTGGCACGCGTGCGCCACGATCCTGGTGCGCTCGCTCGACGGGCGGCGGGTGTACGTGCACCGGCGCACCGACACCAAGGACGTCTACCCCGGCCTGTACGACTGCTGGGCGGGCGGGGTGCTCGCGGACGGCGAGACCCCGGACGCGTGCGCGGAACGCGAACTGGCCGAGGAGCTGGGCGTGCGCGGCGCGCCGCTGACCCGCTCGTTCGTGTCGAGGTTCGTCGACCCGCCCGTCCGGTACACCGCCCACGTCTACGAGGTCCGCACGGACGGCCCGTTCACGCACCAGCCGGAGGAGGTGGCCGAGGGCTGGTGGATGGACCTGGACGACCTGCGGACCGCCGTCGACGACCCGGACTGGCCGGTGGTGCCGGACGGGCGCGCCCTGTTCCACCAGTGGATCGCGAGACGGGGGGACTGACCGTGGGGGTGTTCTTCGCCCTGTCGATCCCCGGCCTGGCCTGCCTGCTGTTCCTGCTGGCCGTCGGCGAGCACCTCGTGCGCTGGGCGAGGCGCCGCCGGGGTGGGGCGCCCGTGCTCAGCGGAGCGGCCTTCGACCAGGTGACGCTGCTCTTCTACGCCACCAAGCAGGCCGAACTCGACCAGCGCCGGACCGAGGCGCTGCTGCGCGACGAGGAGGGCGACGCCGCTCCCCCGCGCGGCCCGGTGGACCTCGACGGCGGTGTCGTCAGGCTTTCGCCAGCAGCCCCGCGCCCGCGCCCGCCAGCCGGGTGACGACGTCCCGCGCCCTGGCGACGCTGATCGTCTCCAGCCGCAGCGTGATCGCCAGGTCGTCCTTGGCCAGCACCGCCGTGCACGCGCCACGACCGCCCGCCAGCTCCTCGCACCAGCCCGCCGCGTCGTCCACTCCGGACAGCGCGCCCAGCTCGACCTCGGTGCACGACAACGCTTCGCGCGCCCGCTCCACAACGGTCTCGGCCGCGCCCGGCGGGTAGGCCGCGATCCGCTGCTCCAGCGTGCTGGCGCCGCTCTGGCTGCGCGTGGTGACCCGGTACCCGTCCTCCAGCCGCCCCGGAGCGCCGACCTGCTCGCCGCACACCGACTCCGGCTCCGAGGGCGCGGCGGCGGCCGACTCCCGCACGTCCAACCCGTCCTCGGTGAGCGCGGCCCGCGGGAGCACCAGTGCCGCGAACTCCGCCGCGGGACGGGACTTCGCGCTCGGCGCGGCGGACGACGACGCGGGCGCGGCGTTCGCCGTCGGCGACGCGGTCGTCGTGGTGGTGGCGGCGGGGGTGCCGTCCTGGGCGAACCCGCGGCGCAGCGGGCGCTGGTCCAGGGAGCACGAGGTCAGGACGAGGGTGGTCGCGACCACGACCGCGACGTGCGCGCGACGCAAGGGTGTCCTCCAGGCTCGACGATCTCCGAGAACCTAGCGGCTCGCGTCGCGCGCGGGTCGCAGGGGGTCGCTCAGGCGTCGCGGCGCACCAGGACCACCGCGCCCGCCCCGAGCGCCACGACCAGGTAGACGAGCATGACCGTGAACGCCTCCGCCTGCGACAGCTGCCCGGTGAGCGCCCCGGAGAACTGCGACGGCAGGTAGAGCAGCGTCACCGAGACCACCCGGTTGTTCCACGGGGCAGGCAGCAGGACGGCCACGATCGGGATGACGAACATCAGGACGCACAGCGTGACCAGCGCCCCGGCCGTCGACCTCGTGAGCAGCCCGAAGCCCAGCCCCACCAGCGCGATGACCGCCGACCCGACCCCGTTGGCGAGCAGCGACGGCAGCGCCTCGGCGAACGGCTCGACCGCGATCGGCGCGGGCCGGTCGCCGGTGACGACCGCGCCGACGCCGTAGGAGAGCAGCGACACCACCGTGCCGAGCACCAGGCTTCCCACCCCGACGACGACCGTCTTGGAGGCCATCACCACCAGCCGCCTCGGTACCCCGGCGAGGACGGTGCGGATCATCCCGTTGGTGTACTCCGACGTCGCCACGAGCGCGCCGAGCACGCCGAACGCGAACTGCGCGAACGGCACGACGAAGACGGTGGGGTCGGCCGAGGCGAAGGCCGCCCGGATCTCGGGTGTCGACCGGTCCCACTCGGCGGTCATCAGGATCGAGACGACCGTGCCGACGGCGAGCACCCCCACCACGCCCAGCAGCAGGTACCAGGTGGACCGCACGGTGCGGACCTTGAGCCACTCCGACGCCACCACGTCCATCACCGGGCCACCTCCGAGGTGCGGAACTCCACGCTGTCCTCGGTCAGTTCGAGGTAGGCGTCCTCCAGGGTCGCGCTGCGCGGCGTCAGCTCGTGCACCGCGATGCCGTGCCGGGCGGCCAGGTCAGCGATGTCGCCCGCCTCCAGCGCCCGCACGACCAGCGCGCCGTCGTCCACGACGACCGCCGCGCCCGCCGCCTCCAGCACCCGCCGCAGCCCGGCGACGTCCGGCGTGCGCACCAGCACGTCGCGCTTGAACCGGTCGGCCAGCTCGCGCATGGACGACTCCAGGATCAGCCGCCCGCGCCCGATCACGACGATCCGATCGGCGGTGACGGCCATCTCGCTCATCAGGTGGCTGGACACCAGGACCGTCCTGCCCTCGGCGGCCAGTCCGCGCATCAGCCCCCTGATCCAGCGGATGCCCTCGGGGTCGAGCCCGTTGACCGGCTCGTCGAACAGCAGCACGCCCGGATCGCCGAGCAGGGCCGCGGCGACGCCGAGCCGCTGCTTCATGCCCAGCGACAGCGCCCCCACCCTGCGGTGGGCGGCACCGGCCAGGCCGACCTGCTCCAGCACCTCCGCCACCCGCTTGACGCCGATGCCGTTGCTGCGGGCCAGGCACCGCAGGTGGTTCACGGCGGTGCGCCCGCCGTGCACGGCGTTGGCGTCGAGCAGGGCGCCGACCTCGAACATCGGCCGCCTGATCTCCGCGTACCGCCTGCCGTTGACCAGCGCCGCGCCGGACGTGGGCGCGTCGAGCCCCAGCACGGCCCTCATGGTGGTCGACTTGCCCGCGCCGTTGGGCCCCAGGAACCCGGCCACGTAGCCGGGTTTCACCTCGAAGGAGAGTCCGTCGACAGCCCGGACCGCGCCGTAGCGCTTCGTGAGTTCGCGTACCTCGATCATGCCGACGAGCCTGGCGCGGGGGCGGTCGCGGCGGATCGGACCAGCGACCACGGCCGGGATCGGACCACGGTCCGATGCCCCGGTCGCGCGGTCGTCGCTACGGTCGACCGGTGACTGCACCTCCCCGCCTGGTCAAGTGGCTGCCGGTGGCCTACACGGTCGGTACGGACGTGGTGGCGGCCGTCGTCGCGACGCTGCTCTACTTCACCTTCGTGGAGATCACCCACGGGCCGGTGCCGTTCGGCTACGCGCTGGCCGTGCTGGTGGGCGCTCCCCTGGCGGTGCGCCGCCGGTGGCCGCTGGCCGCGTTCGCGGTGGTGGTGGTCGCCCAGAACACCGCGACCCTGCTCCACATCACCCTGGAGGTCTACACACCGACCCTGTTCGCCCTGTACATGGTCGCGGTGGCGCTGCCCCGGCGCCGGTCCGCCCCGGTGCTGGCGGGCGGCGCGGCGCTGACGGCGGTGTGCCTGGCGATCTCCGAGCCGTGGCCCGACGACCTGGGCATCACCGTGACGGTGTGGTTCCTCATGGCCGCCACCTGGGCGCTCGGCTGGACGACGAGGCTCAGGAGGCGGTTCGTGGCCAGGACGACGGCGGAGCAGGCGGAGCACGCGCTCACCGAGGAGCGCCTGCGCATCGCCAGGGAGCTGCACGACATCGTCGCCCACAGCCTCACCATGATCACCGTCAAGGCGGGCATCGCGAACCACGTGGCGGACGAGCAGCCCGCGGAGGCGAAGGAGGCGCTGGGCGTGATCGAGAGGACCGGCCGGGCGGCCCTGACGGAGATGCGGCACCTGCTGGGGGTGCTGCGGTCGTCGGAGACGCCGGACCTGGCCCCCGCGCCCAGCCTGGCCGACCTCCCCGCGCTGGTGGACCGCGCGGCGATGGCGGGCGTGCCGGTGACCCTGACGACGACCGGCGGGGCGGCGCTGCCGGAGGGCGTCGGCCTGACCGTGTACCGGATCGTGCAGGAGTCGGTGACGAACGTGGTGAAGCACGCCGCTCCCGCGGACTGCACGGTGTCGATCACCGTCACGGACACCGCCGCGACGGTCGAGGTGACCGACAACGGGCCGGGGGAACGGGCGCTCGCGGGCGGTGGCGGGCACGGCCTGGCCGGGATGCGGGAGCGGGTGGCCGTGTACGGCGGCGACTTCCGGGCCGGTCCGCGCCGCGAGGGCGGCTTCCGGGTGCTGGCCGAGGTGCCGTTCGGATGATCAAGGTGCTGGTGGTGGACGACCAGGCCCTGCTGCGGGGCAGCTTCCGGCTGCTGGTGGACTCGGCGCCGGACCTGCGGGTCGTCGGCGAGGCCGCGAACGGCCGCGAGGCCGTCGACCTGGCCCGCGAGACCGAGCCGGACGTGGTGCTGATGGACATCCGGATGCCGGAGATGGACGGCATCGACGCCACCGGCCGGATCTCCTCGACCGCGAAGGTGCTGATCCTGACCACGTTCGACCTGGACGCCTACGTGTACGCCGCGCTGCGGGCCGGGGCCAGCGGCTTCCTGCTCAAGGACACGCCCCCGACCGAGCTGCTGGCCGCGATCAGGACGATCGCCGCTGGTGAGGGCCTGCTGGCGCCCTCCGTGACCCGGCGGCTCATCGCCGAGTTCGGCAAGCGGCCGGAGCGCAGGCCGACCCGCTCGCTGGAGGGCATCACCGAGCGCGAGCGGGACGTGCTGCTGCTGATCGCCCGTGGCCTGTCGAACACCGAGATCACCCAGACCCTGCACCTGAGCGTCGGCACCGTGAAGACCCACATCGGCAGGCTGCTGGGCAAGCTCCAGGCCCGCGACCGCGCCCAGCTCGTGATCATCGCCTACGAGTCGGGCCTGGTCGGGACCGCGCCCTGAACGCGGTGAAGCCCGCCCGCCGTGCGGCGGACGGGCTTCACCGGTCGCTGTGGACCTACAGGTACTGGCCGGTGTTCGTGGCCGTGTCGATGGCACGGCCCGAGTCGGCGGTCTTGCCGGTGACGAGGGTGCGGATGTAGACGATCCGCTCCCCCTTCTTGCCGGAGATGCGAGCCCAGTCGTCCGGGTTCGTCGTGTTCGGGAGGTCCTCGTTCTCCGCGAACTCGTCGACGATCGCGGCGAGGAGGTGCCGCACCGACAGACCGGGCTGCTTGGTGTCGAGCAGCGCCTTGATGGCCGCCTTCTTCGCCCGGTCGACGATGTTCTGGATCATGGCGCCGGAGTTGAAGTCCCGGAAGTACAGGACCTCCTTGTCACCGTTGGCGTAGGTGACCTCCAGGAACCGGTTCTCCTCGGTCTCCTCGTACATGCGCTCGACCGTGTGCTGCACCATGCCCTCGATGCAGGCCTTCGGGTCGCCGCCGAACTCGGCGAGGTCGTCGGCGTGGATCGGCAGGTCGGGCGTCAGGTACTTGTTGAAGATGTCCATGGCGCCCTCGGCGTCCGGACGCTCGATCTTGATCTTCACGTCGAGCCTGCCCGGCCGGAGGATGGCCGGGTCGATCATGTCCTCGCGGTTGGAGGCGCCGATCACGATGACGTTCTCCAGGCCCTCGACGCCGTCGATCTCCGACAGCAGCTGCGGCACGATGGTCGTCTCGACGTCGGACGACACACCGGAGCCGCGGGTGCGGAAGATCGAGTCCATCTCGTCGAAGAACACGATGACCGGGGTGCCCTCGGAGGCCTTCTCCCGAGCCCGCTGGAAGATCAGGCGGATGCTCCGCTCGGTCTCGCCGACGAACTTGTTCAACAGCTCCGGGCCCTTGATGTTCAGGAAGTAGGACTTGGCCTGCTTCCCGGTCTCACCCCTGGCTTCCAGCACCTTCTTCGCCAACGAGTTGGCGACGGCCTTCGCGATCAGCGTCTTGCCGCAGCCGGGGGGCCCGTACAGCAGGACGCCCTTCGGCGGCCTGAGCTTGTACTCCCGGAACAGGTCGGCGTGCAGGAACGGCATCTCCACGGCGTCGCGGATCTGCTCGATCTGCCTGCCCAGTCCACCGATGTCGGTGTACAGGACGTCCGGCACCTCCTCCAGCACGAGGTCCTCGACCTCGGCCTTCGGGACCCGCTCGTAGGCGAAGCCCGCCTTCGAGTCGACCAGCAGCGAGTCGCCGATCTTGAGCGGCGAGTCGATCAGCGGCTGTGCCAGCCACACGACCCGCTCCTCGTCGGCGTGGCCGACGACGAGCGCGCGCTGGACCGAGTTCTCCGGCTCGACGCCCTCCAGGATCTCCCGCAACGTGCAGACCTCGCCGGTCTGCTCGAAGCTGCCGCCCTCGACCACCGTGAGCGCCTCGTTCAGGCGCACCGACTGACCGCGCACCAGCGTCGGGGACTCGACGGCGGGTGAGACGGACACCCGCATGCGACGGCCTGAGGTGAACACGTCCACCGTGCCGTCTTCGAACTGCTCGAGGAAAACGCCGTAGCCGCTGGGTGGTTGCGCCAGGCGGTCGACCTCCTCGCGCAGGGCCAGCAGTTGGCCGCGCGCCTCTCGGAGGGTGTCAATGAGCTTCGTGTTGCGCTCGGTCAATTGGCTGACGCGCTCGGATGCCTCGGCCAATCGCTGCTCCAGCAGGCGGACGTGTCGCGGGGACTCCGTCAGCTTGCGGCGCAGCAGCGCGATCTCGTCCTCCAGGAACCTGACCTGCGCTGTCAGCTCATCTGAGTTGTTGCCCGTGTTCAGCTCGCCACCCTCATCGGGTTGGCTGCCGGGATGACCGTGCTGCATGTCGGCACCCTCCTCCCGTGTTCGTATCAGCAACGGTACCGGCGATCACCGACAAAAGCGGCTATCCCCGACGTGGTCGGGAGTCGTGTGGCGTCGCGAACGACACTCCCGAGGGGATGGACTGCTCCATCTCGGTGTCAGGGGGATCGGCCTACCCGCTACCGTGCGTCCTGTACTCGTCCACCGGCGTGTTACCGGGCAGTGTCCACGCCACCAGCGGCAAGTTCTAGGAGAACGTGATGTCCGTCCCGCCGCAACAGCCTGGTCCCCACGGTCAGCAACCGGATCCGCAGGGCCGGCAACCAGGGCAATTCGGCCAGCAGCCCGGTTTCGGCCAGCAGCCGGGCGGGTATCCTGCGCAGCCCCAGGGTTTCCCACAGGGTGGACAGCCACCCGGCTACGGCCCTCCTCCCGGCGGTTTCGCGCCACAACCCCCGCAGGGCCAGCCCGGTTACGGCCAGCAGCCCTACGCCACGCAGGGCCAGTACGGCCAGCCCCCGTACGGCCAACCGGGTGGTTTCGGCCAGCCGGGGGCTCCCGGCCAGCCCTACGGGCCTCCGAAGAGGACAAATCCGGCCCTCTTCATCATCATCGGTGTCGTCGTCCTGGCGCTGGTCGGCGGCGGCGCGGCGTTCTTCCTGCTGTCCGGGGGTTCCGCGCAGGCCACAGCGGACACGCTGGTGACCGAGCTCAACAAGGGCAAGGACATGGACGTCGCCGTCCTGAAGACGCTCAACTGCAAGGCCGACGCCGACAAGATCGCGAAGCTGCCGCAGTCCGTCCCCAGCTCGGCGGGCGAGGAGTTCAAGGACATCAGGGCGAAGTTCGCGGTCACCGACGTCACGGAGTCGGGCGACACCGCGACCGGCACGCTCAAGGTGACGTTCGAGAACGTCCCCGAGGAGTTCAAGGACTTCATCAAGGACGACACGACCACGATGAAGATGATCAAGGAAGACGGCGACTGGAAGGTCTGCGGGACCTTCAACCCCGACGCCGAGAAGTAGGCCGGACCGCCGTGCGGGCACGAGGCCCGCACGGCGGTCGGTTCACCCCTTCGAGGGCCTGCGCTGCGGACGCGGCGGCGTCACGCCGTCGGCGAGGCGGCGGGTGGTGAGCAGGAACGCCGTGTGCGCGATCATCCGGTGCTCGGGCCGCACGGCCAGGCCCACGGTGTGCCACGGGCGCACGAGCGTCTCCCACGACTGCGGCTCGGTCCAGTGCTGCTGCTCGCGCAGCGCCTCGCACACCTTGGAGAGCTGCGTCGTGGTCGCCACGTAGACGACCAGCACGCCGCCGGGGATCAGGTTCTTCGACACCGTCTCCAGCTGCTCCCACGGGGAGAGCATGTCCAGCACGACCCGGTCGACCTCACCGGTGTGCGTGGCCAGGTCGGCGACGGTCAGCGACCAGTTGCCGGGGCGCTCGCCGAAGAACTGCTCGACGTTGCGGATCGCGTGGTCGGCGTGGTCCTGGCGCACCTCGTAGGAGATGACGCTGCCCTTCTCCCCCACCGCCCGCAGCAGCGAGCAGGTGAGCGCGCCGGAGCCCGCGCCCGCCTCCAGGACGCGCGCGCCGGGGAAGACGTCCCCGTACATGACGATCTGCGCGGCGTCCTTCGGGTAGATCACCTGCGCGCCGCGCGGCATGGACAGGACGTAGTCCGCCAGCAGCGGCCGCAGGGCCAGGAAGGACGTACCACCGACGGACTGGATGACGGAGCCCTCGGGCTCGCCGATCAGCTTGTCGTGCGGCAGGGCGCCGCGGTGGGTGTGGTACTCCTTGCCCGGTTCGAGCACGATCGTGTAGTGCCGTCCCTTCGGGTCGGTCAACTGCACCCGGTCACCGGGGCGGAACGGGCCACTGGCGGTGCTCACCGCGGGAAACCTCCTGCTACGTGCGGGGACTGGACAGCGCACGATGGTCTCAGGGGCCGCGATGAGCACCGACACCGGGAGGTCACGTCCAGCGGATGACGCTCCTGGTACCGAAGAACGCGAGCAGCCCGCCGACGACCACGAAGGCGATGGCGACCGGGAGGCTCAGCGGCTCCGGCACGTACAGGGCGAGGAACCAGCTCTTCGACTGGACGTCCGCGGCGAGGAAGATGATGGGCAGGATGCCCTGCGGGATCAGCATGACGAACCCGAGGACCTGGGCGACGATCGCGAGCATGACTGCCTCCTGGGCTGTCGTAGTCGTTCGGTGTGTTGCCACCAGCCTGCTGGCCGGGGGGCGTCCTGTAGTCCGCCGGTCGTACCGATGGGGTGTCATCACTTCGTAGGACTCGCCCCGCCGGGACCGTGTGCTGTGATGGCTCCGTGCGCCGACTCCCCGACCCCGCCCGCGACGCGATCGTCGCGACGGCGTGCTTCGCCGTCGGTGCCCTGCTCTACCGGTTCGACCTCTACGAGCTGTGGGCCGGGCCCTCCGACGTGCCGCTGGGCTGGCGGCTGCTCGTGCTGTGCATCGCCTGCACCGGGCAGCTCCTGCGGACCCGCGCTCCGCTCGCGGGGGCGTTCATCGCCCTGTCGGCGGCGTCGGTGGACGTGGCGCTCGGGCTGAGCGCGCCGGTGGTCATCGTGCTGATGGACCTGCTGCACATGGCCACGCTGCGCGGGTCGAAGCGGACCGGCCAGCTCATCACCGGGCTGGTGGTGACCACCGCGATCGGCATAGCGATCGGCATAGCGCTGACCGTGGACGGCTGGCGGACCGCCGTCGGCTCGGGGCTCCAGATCTTCTCCGTGCTGGTCATGCCGGTGTGGTGGGCGGTCAACCTGCGCCAGCACCGCTCCTACACCGAGCAGGTGGCGCGGATCGCGCAGCTCGACCGCCGCGCCGCCGTGACGGCCGAGCGGTCCCGCATGGCGCGCGACCTGCACGACGTGATCGCGGGCCACCTGTCGGCCATCGCCATCCAGTCGGAGGCCGTCCTGTCGATGGCCGAACGCGACCCGGAGACGGTGAAGACCGTGCTGAAGTCGGTGCGGGAGAACAGCATCCAGTCGTTGGCCGAGATGCGGACCATGATCGACGTGCTGCGCGCGGACGACGAGGAGCCGGACGAGCCCGCGTCGGCGCGGTTGAGCGAGGTGGGCAGGCTGGTCGACTCCGCGCGCGCGGGCGGGCTGACGGTCGAGCTGACCGGCGAGGCCCCGGCCGAGCTGCCCGTGGCGGTCGACCTGGCGGCGTACCGGATCGTCCAGGAGTCGCTCACGAACGCGCTCAAGCACGCGCCGGGCGCGCGCGTGGAGGTGGCGCTGGACGGCGCGGGCAGGCGGCTGGCCGTTACCGTGACCAACCAGTGGCGCGGACCTTCGACGCCGGGGACCGGGAGCGGGCTGGTGGGGATGGCGGAACGGGCGCAGGCCGTCGGCGGGACGTTCGACGCGGGCCGGGTCGACGACCTGTGGCGCGTCCGCGCCGAGCTGCCCCTGGCGGGGTCGCTGTGACGACGGTGCTGGTCGCGGACGACCACTCGGCGATCAGGGCCGGGCTCGTGATGATCCTCGGCGGCGGTGAGGGCATCGAGGTCGTCGGCGAGGCGGCCGACGGCGCCACCGCCGTCCGGATGGCCCGCGCGCTGAAGCCGGACGTCGTGCTGATGGACATCAGGATGCCCGGCATGGACGGCATCGCCGCCACGCGCGAACTGGTCGCCGACGGCGTCTGCCAGGTGCTGGTGCTGACGACGTTCGACATGGACGAGTACGTGCACGCGTCGCTGCGCGCGGGCGCGGCCGGTTTCCTGCTGAAGTCGGTGGAGGCCGCCGCGCTGGTCGAGGCGGTCCGCCTGGTCGCGGCGGGCGACGGCGTGCTGGCCCCGTCGGTGACCAGGCGGCTGATGCGCGACTTCGCCGCGGTGGCGCCGAGGCAGGTCGACCGCCCGAAGAGCCTCGACCTGCTGACGGAGCGCGAGACCGAGGTGCTCGCGTGCCTGGGCGAGGGCCTGTCGAACCAGCAGATCGGCAAGCGGCTGCACATCGGCGAGACGACGGTGAAGACCCACGTGTCGCGCGTGCTGACCAAGCTCGACCTGCGCTCGCGCGTGCAGGCGGCGATCCTGGCCCAGGAGGCGGGCCTGGTCAGCGACGGTCCAGCGCGGCACTGAGGTCTTCCCGCCTCAGCACCCCCGCGGGCCGCCCCTCGAGGTCGACGACGAGGAACTGCCAGGCGGCCGTCCCCCGCACCCGGTCGACGATCTCCTCACCGGGTTCGTCGGCGAGCAGGACCGTCTCGGGCCGGATCGGCTCGGCGGCCTGCTCGGCGGGGGCGTGCGGCGTGCGGGAGCTCAGCCGCCGCGCCAGGTCCTGGTCCAACAGCCCGACCGCCACCCCGTCGGCCCTGACCAGCACGACCCCGCGACCGGCGGACGCGGTCAGCGCACCGGACACCGGGCTCTCGGCGGGCAGCTGCAACACCGGCTGCACCAGCTCGGCCAAGGTCAGCCCGTCGGGCCAGCTGCGCCGCCGCTCGGCCGACATCTCCCCCTTGGCGCCTGCCACGACGAACCAGGCGGTGAGCACGCAGACACCGAACCGGACCCACGCGTCCTCGTCGCCCTGGAGGATCCCCCACAGCGCCCACAGGACCAGCAGCGCCGCGACGACACCACCCCCGAGCACAGCGGCCCTGGTCCCGGAGGCCCGCCGCCCGGTAGCGGCCCAGATCCCCGCGCGCAGGATCCGCCCACCGTCCAACGGCAGCCCCGGCAGCAGGTTGAACACCGCCACGGCGGCGTTGGCGAACGCGGTCTGGGCGACGACCAACCACAACGGCGTGCCGGGCTCCATCACCGCGGCGGCGAGCCCGAAGGCCCCGGCCAACCCCACGGACACGGCGGGCCCGGCCACGGCGACCAGCCCTTCGTGCCCCGGCCGAGCAGGCGTCCGCATCATCTCCGACACCCCACCCAGCAGGAACAACCGCAACCGCCGAACGGGCAACCCGAGCCGAAGAGCGGTCAACGTGTGCCCCAGCTCGTGGGCGAGCACGGACAGCCCCAGGAAGAGCGTGAAGGTACCGGCGATCAAGAACGCGGTGAGAGCGGTGACCTCGGGCAGTATCCGCCCCACCAGCGGCGTGTAGATCAACACGATCGCGGCGGACCCGAGCCACCAGGACGGCGCCAACAACACGGGAACGCCCGCGGCGCGAAACAGCAGCACCCCGCCGTCCCGCTCCACCTGCCGCCGCCAACTCCCCGTAGTGGCCATCGCGCAAGCCTAGGACGAACGGTGTACGACTGCCGTGACACGCGGCAGGACCAGCGGGAACCACGACCACCGACGAACCGGCGGCCACCCGGTCCGCCCGCACCGCCCCACCCCGTCGTCCACGACCGACGACCAGCGCGGTCCAGCACTGTCGGACCCCTCCCCTATCGTTCGTCCCATGTCCGATCCAGCGGCGACGAGTGCGGTCGCGACGAGTTCCCGCCCACCCCGTCGACCGGCGTTGTCCCCGTCACGAGCGGGCGACTTCAAGCAGTGCCCGCTGCTCTACCGCTTCCGGGCCGTCGACCGCCTCCCCGAGGTCCCCACGAAAGCCCAGGTGAGAGGCACGGTCGTCCACGCGGTGCTGGAGGACCTGTTCGCGCTGCCCGCCCGTGAGCGCACCCCGAGCACCGCGAAGGCCCTCCTGGCCCCGGCCTGGGAGCGGGTGAGGAACGAGCGTCCGGAGTTCGCCAACCTCTTCTCCGGCACCGACGACCCGGCCCTGGAGAAGTGGCTGCGCGAGGCCGACGGCCTCCTGGACGGCTACTTCGAGCTGGAGGACCCCACCCGCTTCGAACCGGACGCCCGCGAGCTGCTGGTCGAGTCCGAACTCCCGTCGGGGGTGCTGCTGCGCGGGTACATCGACCGGGTCGACGTGGCCCCCACCGGGGAGATCCGCGTGGTCGACTACAAGACCGGCGCCGCGCCCAGGCTGATCGGCGAGGCCAAGGCGATGTTCCAGATGAAGTTCTACGCGCTGATGCTGTGGAAGCTGCGGGGCGAGGTCCCCCGGCAGCTGCGCCTGATGTACCTGAGCGACCGCCAGGCACTCGCCTACACCCCGGACGAGGCGGAGCTGAGCCGCTTCGAGCGCACCCTGGAGGCCATCTGGGTGGCGATCCTCAAGGCGGGCAAGACCGGCGACTTCCGCCCGAACCCGAGCAAGCTGTGCGACTACTGCGACCACAAGGCCTTCTGCCCGGCGTTCGACGGGACACCGCCCCCGTACCCCGGCTGGCCGGAGCCGGACGGCAGCGTGGAGACGCCCCTGGACAGGGTCGACTAGTGGCGGGCTTCTACGAGCGCCTCACCGCCTCGCGGTACCGGTCCACCGAGCACACCGCGGGCCCGTGGAGCACCGAGAGCCAGCACCTCGGCCCGCCGTCCGCGCTGCTGGTGCGCGAGCTGGAGAAGACCGCTCCGCGTGAGGACGCGCTCCTCTCGCGGGTCGTCCTGGACGTGCTCGGCCCGGTCCCGGTGGCCGACCTGGAGGTCAGCGCGTCGGTCCTGCGCCCCGGCCGCTCGGTCGAGCTGCTCGGCGCCGAGCTGAGCCACGAGGGCCGGGTCGTGCTCCGGGCGCAGGCCTGGCGGATCACGAGCGGCGACACGGCCGCCGTCGCGTCCGGGTTCTCCGGGATGCTGCCGGAACCGCCCGCCTGCCCGAGGATCGTCATGCCCGCGGACTGGTCGTGCGGCTACCTCGACGCGGTCGACTGGCGCACGGTGGACGGCGACATGGTGACGCCGGGCGACGCGATCGTGTGGGGGAAGCCGCTGCTGCCGACCGTCGACGGCGAGGAGACGACCGCGGTGCAGCGGCTGTTCACGATCGCGGACTCGGCGAGCGGCGTGTCGAGCAGGCTGGACATCCGGAAGTGGTTCGCGATCAACACCGACCTCTCCGTGCACCTCCACCGGGAGCCGCGGGGGTCGTGGTTCGCGCTGGAGGCGGCGACGGTCGTCGGGCCCACCGGTGTGGGGGTGGCGACGAGCGTCGTGCACGACCTGCTGGGGCCCGTGGGGAGAACGGCGCAGTCGCTGTACGTCCGGGAGCGCTAATACCGGTCGCTCGCTTGACCTGGTGGAGTCACAGCGCGACACTGCGTGAACAAGCTGAGGTGAGAGCGCTCCCACTGACGCCCCCTGCATGTCACGAGGAGGCACAGTGTCCACCCTGCGTCGTGTTCTGCTCGTCGTGGCCGGCTCGCTGCTGGCCCTACCCCTCGCCCCGCTCACCCCACCGGCCGGTGCCGCGCCCGCGCTGGTGTGGTCCGACGAGTTCGACGGACCGTCGGGGTCGAAGCCCAACAGCGCCAAGTGGGCCTACGACATCGGCAACGGCTCGAACGGCTGGGGCAACAACGAACTCCAGGCCTACACCGACAAGACCTCGAACGTCGCGCTGAACGGCGGCGGCCAACTGGTGATCACCGCCCGCCGCGAGAACTCCGGCGCACCCTGCTGGAACGGCGGCAACTGCCAGTACACGTCCGGCAAGCTCACCACGAACAACCGGATCAACTGGACCTACGGCCGCATCGAGACCCGGATGAAGCTGCCGTACGGGCAGGGCATCTGGCCCGCGTTCTGGATGCTCGGCTCCAACATCGGGCAGGTCGGCTGGCCCAACTGCGGTGAGATCGACATCATGGAGAACATCGGTCGCGAGCCGACGACCGTCCACGGCACGCTGCACGGCCCCGGCTACTCGGGCGCGGGCGGGATCGGCGCCGCGCGGCAGTCGCCGAACGGGCAGCCGTGGTCCGCCGCCTACCACACCTACGCGATCGACTGGAGCGCCAACCGGATCCAGTGGCTCGTCGACGGCGTGGTCTACCAGACCAGGACCCCCGCGGACCTCGGCGGCCGGACCTGGGTGTTCAACAACAGGTTCTACCTGATCATGAACCTGGCGGTCGGCGGCCAGTGGCCGGGCAACCCGGACGGGTCGACGACGTTCCCGCAGCAGCTCGGGATCGACTACGTGCGGGTCTACCAGGGCTAGCGCGACGGGGTGCGGCGGTCCTCGCCCGCCGCACCCCTGGCCGCGCTACTGGAAGATCACGTCGCTGCAGAAGTAGTACGACTGGTCCAGGTGGCTGGCCTGCCAGATCGTGTACACCACGTGGCGTCCGGTCCGGTTGCCCGCGTTGACCGCCGTCGCGTACGAGCCCGCCTGCGCGTAGCGGCCCGTCCTGACGACCTGTTCCAGGTCACCCCACCCGAGCGCCTGCCGCGTGGGGTCGAAGCCCTGCTTCGTGATGTACACGATCAGGTAGTCCGCACCGTGCCGCGCCTGGTCGGTGATCGTCAGGGTGAACTGCCTGCTCTTCGTCGCCGCCTGCCACGCGCCGACGGCGTCGAGCGAGTTGTAGCGGCCACCCTCGGCGTGCCCGCCGCTGCACAGCTGCCCGTCCGGGACGGCGGCCTGGTGGTTGCCGCCCACGTTCTCCCGGTAGAGGCCGTTCCAGTTCCACATCGCGTTCGAGTTGGCCTGCCAGGCCTGCCAGCACATCGGATCCTTGGTGGCCATCGTCGGATCCTGGAAGTTGCTGCCCCACCGCTGGTGGCAGCCGTAGTTGCGCGACGGCGGGTCGGTGGTCGATCCGTGTGCGCCCGCGACGCCGACGACGACCGAGGTGAGCAGGGCGGTCACCGCCACGAGTACGCCGAGCGCTTGGGGTAGTGCCTTTCGGAAGTTCACACGTCCTCCACAGTGAGGATTGCGAAGCAGGGGTCTGGGAACGCTCCCAGATCGCACCGTAGCGAACGAACGACACTCTGTGAACAGAGGATGGCGGACCCGAACCCGCCACCCGACCCGTGACCAGCGGCAGGACGTCCGGATTCGGCGGCTCCGCCGACGTGGAATAACCGGGAGCCCGCGTTCGGCGGGGCCGAGGTGGTGGCCTCGACCCCGCCGGACGCGGCGTCGCGCTAGACCGAACGGCCCGGCGCGACGCCGTGGTGGGCGCCCTCCGCCGTCACAGGCGGCAGAACCGGATGTCCGACGCGAGGATCGCCTTCGCGCCCAGCGCCGACAGCTCGTCCATGAGCTGGTTGGCGTCCTTGCGCGGCACCATGGCGCGCACGGCCACCTGGGCCGGGTCGGCCAGCGGCGCCACCGTCGGCGATTCGAGGCCGGGCGTGACGCGCAGCGCCTCGTCCAGCAGCGAACGCGGGCAGTCGTAGTCCAGCATCAGGTAGTGCTGGGCGAACACGACACCCTGCAACCGGGCCGTGAGCTGCTGCTTCGCCGCCGAGTCCTCGACGGACGAGGAGTGGATGAGCACGGCTTCGGACTCGCAGATCGTGTGCCCGAACGGCACCAGGTCGTGCTGCTGGAGCGTGCGGCCGGAGCCGACGACGTCCGCGATCAGGTCGGCCACGCCGAGCTGGATGGAGATCTCCACGGCGCCGTCGAGCCGGATGATCTCGGCCTCGATGCCGTGCTTCTCCAGGTCGGCCTGCACGAGCGTCTTGTACGCCGTGGCGAGGCGCTTGCCCTTGATGTCGGCCAGCTGCCAGTCGGTGCCCCTCGGTCCCGCGTAGCGGAACGTCGACCCGCCGAAGCCGAGCGACAGGCGCGGCTCCACGCTGGCGCCGGAGTCGCGCATCAGGTCGAGCCCGGTGATGCCGAGGTCCAGCCTGCCGGAGCCGACGTAGATCGCGATGTCCTTGGGGCGCAGGAAGAAGAACTCGACGTCGTTGGCGGAGTCGATGACGGTGAGGTCGCGCTGCTCGTTGCGCTGGCGGTAGCCCGCCTCCCTGAGCATCTCGGAGGCGCGCTCGGCGAGCGCGCCCTTGTTCGGAACAGCCACGCGCAGCATGGGGATCCCCTCTTACAGGTACTTGTAGATGTCGTCCAAGGTGAGCCCGCGGCCCAGCATCAACACCTGCAGCCGGTAGAGGAGCTGTGAGATCTCCTCGGACAGGCGCTCGTCGGATTCGTGCTCGGCGGCGATCCACACCTCGCCGGCTTCCTCGAGCACCTTCTTGCCCTGCGCATGGACGCCGGCCTCCAGTGCTGCGACGGTGCCGGACCCCTCTGGCTTGGTGTGGGCGCGCTCGCTGAGTTCCGCGAACAGCTCGTCGAAGGTCTTCACGAGCGGGAATCCTCCCACCCCGCGCCCGGACGCAGTGCATCTGGGCACGAATGTCCACCCAGTGGACTGACGGGGTACACCTCCGCGCGACCGGGGGAGGTCGTCTTGCACTCCGCGCAATCTTGCACAGCGGGCAAGATCGGCACTATCGTGGCGCGATGACGACCCCACCACTCGGCCTGCGGGACCAGAAGAAGTCGGCCAGGCGAGAAGCGATGATCCGGGCGGCCGTGCGGCTCGCGGTGGAGCGCGGCGTGGAGAACGCCCTGATCGAGGACATCACCGCGGCGGCAGGGGTGTCGCACCGCACGTTCAGCAACTACTTCGGCGGCAAGGCGGAGGCCATCGCCGCCAGGCACCTCGACCGGGCGCGCGGGGTCGCCGAGGTGCTGCGGGGCCGTCCGGCGTCCGAGCCGCTGTGGGACGCCATCACCTACGCGGCGCTCTCGCCGTACCGGGCGGACCGCAAGAGCCCCGATCCGGAGTGGACGGCCAGCATCCGGCTGATGACGAGCGAACCGAGCCTGCTCGGGGAGTTCCTCAAGACGAACGCGATCGCCGAGCGCGAGCTGGCCGAGGTGGTGGCGGAGCGGACCGGCACCAGGGTCGGGCGCGACCTGTACCCGCGACTGGTGGCGGCGACGGTGTGGGCGGCGGTCGAGGTGGCGACGGACAAGTGGCTCACCACCGCGAAGCCCGCGCCGATCACCCAGCTCGTGCGCAACGCGCTGCGCCAGGTGGCCGCGGGCCTGCCGGACCCGTCGGCGGAGTAGTGCGGTGCGCCGAGCCCCGTCACCGGGCCCGGCGCACCGGGTCAGACCGGGAGACCGGCACGGCGGACGACCAGCACGCGGCGGTCGCGCGCGGTGGCGGCGCGCTCGGCGGGGGGCGCGACCCGCAGGTCGGCGGCCACCCGCTGGAGGTCCCGGTCGAGGACGTCGGAGCTGCCCGCCAGCCGCGGACGCGGCCCGGACCGGCCGCTCGTGCGGCGCTCCAGGCCGTAGCCCACCAGCGCCAGGACTGCGAGGACGATCAGTGCGCTTGTCATGGCACTAAGTGTTCGCTGCACAACATCCCGCCAACAGTGGCAGCTCTGACGTTGTGCGACAAAATCCTGCCAACTATGCTGGGGCGATGCTGAACACCGTCGCGTGCGTCCTGATCGACGGCGTCGAGACGTTCGAGTTCGGGCTCATCTGCGAGGTCTTCGGCGTCGACCGCACCGCGGACGGCGTTCCGCCGATCGAGTTCCGGGTGTGCGGCGAGGAGCCGGGCGCGCCGCTGGGCACGAAGGTCGGCGTCACCATCACCCCCTCGCTGGGCCTGGACGCGCTCGTCGGCGCCGACCTGGTCGCCGTCCCCGCGTTCACCATCCGCGACGAGTACCCGCCCGCCGTCCTGCGGGCGCTCCGCGACGCCGCCGACGCGGGCGCGACCCTCCTCTCGGTGTGCAGCGGCGGATTCCTGCTCGGCGCGGCGGGACTGCTCGACGGACGGCGCTGCACCGCCCACTGGCGCGAGAAGGAGAACTTCGCCGAGCGGTTCCCGCTCGCCAGGCTCGACCCCGACGTGCTGTTCGTCGACGACGGCAACATCATCACCAGCGCGGGCACCGCGTCCGGCATCGACGCCTGCCTGCACCTCGTGCGCCGCGAACACGGCTCGGCCGTCGCCACCGCCATCGCCCGCCGCATGGTCGTCGCCCCGCAGCGCGACGGCGGCCAGCGCCAGTACGTCGAACTCCCGGTGCCGGACTGCACGGCCGACAGCCTCTCCCCGCTGCTCACCTGGATGCTCAAGCACCTCGACACCGAGCACGCGGTGGCGGACCTGGCGCGGCGCGCCACGCTGTCCGAGCGCACGTTCGCCCGCCGCTTCGTCGCGGAGACGGGCACGACCCCGCACCGCTGGCTCACCGCCCAGCGCGTGCTGCGCGCCCGGCAACTGCTGGAGGACACCGACTTCGGCATCGACGACGTCGCCAGGCACAGCGGGTTCGGCACGGCCGCGCTGCTGCGCCACCACTTCAACCGCGCGGTCGGCGTGACGCCGAACGACTACCGCCGCACGTTCGCCCACCGCCCCGCGGAGGCCTGACGTGTGGCGCCTCGCGGTGGCCGCACTGGTGCCCGTGGTCCTCGTCGGCGCGCTCTGGGTGTTCCAGCGCCACCTGGTCTACTTCCCGGACGACACCGCCCCGGCGCTCGCGCCCGGTGCTCGGCCGGTCGTGCTGCGCACGTCCGACGGCCTGGACCTCGGCGCGTGGCACTTCCCCGGCCCCGGTCGCACGGTCCTCGTGGCGCAGGGCAACGCGGGCGACCGGGGGGACCGCGTCCCGCTGGCGGCGGCGCTGGTGGACGCGGGGTTCGCGGTCCTGCTGTTCGACTACCGAGGCTACGGCGGCAACCCCGGCAGCCCCACCGAGGAGGGCTTGGCGCTGGACGTGCGCGCGGCCCACCGGTACCTGCTGGACTCCGGCGTCACCCCCGACCGGATGCTGTACTTCGGCGAGAGCCTGGGCGCCGCGGTCGTCGCCGAGCTGGCCGTGGAACACCCGCCCGCGGGCCTGCTCCTGCGCTCACCGTTCGTCGACCTCGCCTCGGCCGGACGCGTGCACCACCCGTACCTGCCGGTCGGCCTGCTGCTGCGCGACCGCTTCCCGGTGGCCGAGCACGTCGCCAGGGCGGGGGTGCCGACGACGGTCGTGTACGGCACCGCCGACACCGTGGTGCCGCCTCCGTTGAGCCTGGTCGTCGCGCGGGCGGCGCGCGCCTCGGTGGTCGCGGTCGACGCCGACCACAACGACCGCGTGCTGCTCGACGGCACGGCACTGGTCGACGCGGTGGTCGCGCTGGGGTAGC
Source organism: Umezawaea sp. (assembly GCF_057122925.1). Classification (NCBI taxonomy): domain Bacteria; kingdom Bacillati; phylum Actinomycetota; class Actinomycetes; order Pseudonocardiales; family Pseudonocardiaceae; genus Umezawaea; species Umezawaea sp. Next base: position 80,965 of record NZ_DBNGPQ010000109.1, read on the forward strand.
CCCCGCCGACGGGCGGCTGAAGGCGCGGGTGGTGGCCGGGTAGCTTCGGGGCGTGTCGGAATTCGCCAGGGTGCTGGCCACACTGCGGCAGGCGCGTGGCATCAGTCCGTTCTTCGTGCTCGACGTCGGCAGGCCCGACTCGACCTGGGCCTCCGGTGAGGCGCTGCTCGACGGCGGGCCGGCTCTGGGGGACGCGCTCGACGCCATCGGCGTGCGGTACCGGACGGCGGAGCGGAGGGTGGCCGCGTCCCTGTTCTTCCTGAGCTACACGGCTCGGCTGCTGTGCCCGGTGGTGGCCGCGCACGTGCTCGGCGGTGCGGTGCCGGACGTCCGGCCCGCGAACGTGTGGTGGCGGTACTCCCCCGAAAGCGGTGTGCAGGTGCGGTTGGCCGACCCGGTCACCCGGCCGGGGGTGGTCGAGGCGATGGCGCCCGTGGTCGACGCGATCCGCCGGGAGAGCGGGGTGGCGGCCGGGCTGCTGTGGGGGAACGCGGTGTCGTCCGCGGCGGGTGGGCTGCGGACGTTGGCCCGGTCCGGGACGGCGAGCGCCGAGGAGTGCCTCGCGGTGGGGGCCGCGCTGTTCGCGGAGCCGCCGCTGCGGGGAGCGGGCGAGTTCGTGCCGTTCCCCGGCGAGGTGGTGTTCCGGCGGCGCAGCTGCTGCCTCTACTACCGGTTGGACGGTGGCGGGACGTGCGGGGACTGCCCGCTGCCCGCGAGGTAGCGCCCGTCGCGGTGGTGACTGTCCGTTCGCCGAGGTGGCGCACACGACAACTCGTCTGGTCGGTTGTGCCGGAGCACGTGGGACCTTTACGGTTCCACCGCCGCAGTGGACGGGAAGCCGGTGTGAATCCGGCGCGGTCCTCGCCACTGTGACCGGGTAGCGACCCCGCCGGGAACGTCACTGGCAGAAGAGTTCTGCTGGGAAGACGCGGGCTAGCGGTGACCTGGGAGTCAGGAGACCGGCTGCGGCGCCGAGTACACCGTTGACCTTCCACGAGGTATGGAGGAGCCCGTCATGACGAGCCCCGCACTGACACCGTCCACCACCGTGCCCAAATGGGCGTTCGCCGTCGCACTCGTGGCCCTGATCGTCGCCTGGGTCGTCCTCCAGGAGAACGGTGTCGCGCTGGGCGCTACCGCCGAGACGGTCCACGAGTTCTTCCACGACGGACGCCACGCCCTCGGCGTCCCGTGCCACTAGGCGGCGCCCGCATGGCAACCACCTACACCGGACTGCTGACCCGCGGTGTGGCCGCGGGCGGCATCGCCGGGCTCGCGGCGGGACTCGTGGGCCTGTTCGTCGTCGAGGTGCCGATCCGCGCCGCGCTGGCGGTCGAGGAGGCCCGCGCGGCGGCCGAGCACGTCGAGGGTGACGCGCACGAGCACGGCGAGCTGTTCAGCCGGGGCACCCAGGTCTTCGGCGGCGTGCTGGCCGCGGTCGTCGTCGGTCTCGCGGTCGGCGCGCTGTTCGCGACGGTCTTCGCCTGCACGCGGCGCTGGTTCACCGACGGGCAGCCGTTCTTCCGCAGCGCGACGCTGGGGTTGGCGGCGTTCGGGGTCGCGGCGCTGCTGCCCGCGGTCAAGTACCCGGCGAACCCGCCCGCCGTCGGCGACCCGTCGACGGTCGACTACCGGACGGGCCTGTACCTCGGGCTCATCGTCGCGGGCATCGCGGTCGCGTACGGGGCGAGCTTCCTCGCCTCGCGGCTCGGCCACCTGGCCGCGCCGGTGCGCGCCACGGCGGTGCTGCTCGCGACGGTCGCCGCGGTGACGGTCCTGCTGCTGGTGTTCCCGCCGCCGCCGGACGCCGTGCCCGCCGACATGCCGTCGAGCGTCCTCTGGGACTTCCGCCTCGCCTCGCTGGCCGAGACGGCGACCCTGTGGATCGGGCTCGGCGTGGCGTTCGGACTGCTGATCGACCCGGCGGTCCGCCGCACCACGAAGATCAGGTCGGTCACGGCCGTCTGAGCACGGGGTGGGAGGGGAGCCCCACGAGGAAGGGCTCCCCTCCCACCACCGGCGTCACAGCGCGGACAGCACGTCCAGGTCCACACCCACGAGCGACTCGCGGAACACCCGCCGCTCCCCCGGCTCGACCTCCACGTCGCACGGCACGACGAGCACCGTGCAGCCCGCGGCGACGGCGGAGGCCACACCGGTCGGCGAGTCCTCGATCGCGACGCACGCGGTCGGCTCGACGCCGAGCAGCCGGGCGGCCTTCAGGTAGGGCTCGGGCAGCGGCTTGTTGAGGCCGTCGACCTCGTCCCCGCACACCGTCACGTCGAACAGCTCGCGGCCGATCGTGTCGAGCGCGACCTCGGTCAGCGCCCGCTCGGTCGACGTCACCAGCGCCATCGGCACGCCCGAGTCCCGCACGGCGCGCAGCGCGTCCACCGCGCCCGGCCGCCACGGCAGGCCCGCGCGGAACACCTCCTCGGTGCGGCGGGCGATCCACGCGGCGGCGTCGGTCAGGTCCTCCCGCGTCGGCTCGACACCGACGTCGCCGTAGAGCAGCGCCAGCGTGGTGGGGACGTTCGAGCCCACCATCGCCTGCCGCGTCGCGAGCGACAGCGTGCCTCCCAGCTTCTCCGCGTACTCGTAGAGCGGGATGTCCCACAGCTTCTCGGAGTCGAGCAGGGTGCCGTCCATGTCCCAGAGGACACCGGCGGGTCGACCATCAGACATTGAAGTACTTCGCTTCCGGGTGGTGCGCGACGAACGCGTCGGTGGACTGCTCGGGGTGCAGCTGGAGTTCCTCGGACAGCACGACGCCGATCCGGTCGGGTTCCAGGAGTTCGACGACCTTCGCGCGGTCCTCCATCTCCGGGCAGGCGCCGTAGCCGAACGAGTAGCGGGCGCCGCGGTAGCCGAGCTTGAAGAACTGCTCGACGTCGGCGGGGTCCTCGGCGGAGACCGGGCCGCCGTCGGGCCAGCGCAGCTCCTCGCGGACGCGCCGGTGCCAGTGCTCGGCGAGCGCCTCGGTGAGCTGCACGCCGAGGCCGTGCACCTCCAGGTACTCGCGGTAGGCGTCCTTGCCGAACAGCTCGTTGGCGTAGTCGGCGATCGGCTGCCCCATGGTGACGAGGTGGAACGCGACCACGTCGACCACGCCCTCCCGGACGGCCGCGTCGCGCTGCCGCCAGAAGTCGGCCAGGCACAGCCGCCGGTCGCGGCGCTGGCGCGGGAAGGTGAAGCGGAGCCGTTCGGCGGCGTCGGGCCGCGGCTCCCGCAGCACCACCAGGTCGTCGCCCTCGGCGACGCACGGGAAGTAGCCGTAGACCACGGCGGCGTGCGCGAGCACGCCCTCGGTGGTCAACCGGTCCATCCAGTACCGCAGCCGCGGCCTGCCCTCGGTCTCCACCAGCTCCTCGTAGGTCGGGCCGCCGCCGCGGGCGCCCCTGAGACCCCACTGGCCCATGAACGTGGCCCGCTCGTCGAGCAGCGCGGCGTAGTCGGCGACCGGGATGCCCTTCACGACCCGGCTGCCCCAGAACGGCGGGGTCGGGATCGGCACGTCCACCGCGACGGACGAGCGCGCGGGGACGGGCGCGGTCTCCTGCGCCTCGGCCTTCGCCCTGCGCTCGGCCGCGATCCGCAGCGACCGCTCGCGCCGCGCCCTGCGCTCGGCGGCCTTCGCCCCGGCCTCCGGGTCGACGGCCGCGGGCTCGCCGCGCTTGGCCGCCATGATCGCGTCCATGAGCCGCAGGCCCTCGAAGGCGTCGCGGGCGTACCGGACGTCCCCGAGGTACATCTCGGTGAGGTCGTTCTCGACGTACGCCCTGGTCAGCGCGGCACCGCCGAGCAGGACGGGCCACCGGGCCGCGACCCCGCGCGAGTTCATCTCGGCGAGGTTCTCCTTCATGACCACGGTGGACTTCACCAGCAGACCGGACATGCCGATGGCGTCCGCGCGGTGCTCGGCGGCGGCGTCCAGGATGGTGGTGATCGGCTGCTTGATCCCGAGGTTCACGACCTCGTAGCCGTTGTTGGTCAGGATGATGTCGACCAGGTTCTTGCCGATGTCGTGGACGTCGCCCTTGACGGTGGCGAGCACGATCCGGCCCTTGCCGCCGTCGTCGGCGCGCTCCATGTGCGGTTCCAGGTGCGCCACGGCGGTCTTCATCACCTCGGCGGACTGGAGCACGAACGGCAGCTGCATCTGGCCGGAGCCGAACAGCTCGCCGACGGTCTTCATGCCGGACAGCAGCGTGTCGTTGATGATCTGCAACGCGGGCCGCTGCTCCAGCGCGCCGTCCAGGTCGTCCTCCAGGCCGACCCGCTCGCCGTCCACGATCCGGCGCTCCAGCCGCTCGAACAGCGGCAGCGCGGCCAGCTCCTCCGCGCGCGACGCCCTGTCCGACGACGTGGTCACGCCCTCGAACAGCTCCATCAGCCGCTGCAACGGGTCGTAGCCCTCGCGGCGGCGGTCGTGCACCAGGTCCAGGGCGACCGCGCGCTGCTCGTCGGGGATCCGCGCCATCGGGATGATCTTCGAGGCGTGCACGATCGCCGAGTCCAGACCGGCCTGCGCGCACTCGTGCAGGAACACGGAGTTCAGCACCTGCCGCGCGGCCGGGTTCAGTCCGAACGAGACGTTCGACAGGCCCAGCGTCGTCTGCACGTCCGGGTGGCGCCGCTTCAGCTCGCGGATGGCCTCGATGGTCTCGATCCCGTCCCGGCGCACCTCCTCCTGCCCGGTGGAGATCGGGAACGTGAGGCAGTCGACGATGATGTCCTCGGCCCGCACCCCCCAGTTCCCGGTCAGGTCGGCGATGATCCGCTCGGCCACCCGCACCTTCCACTCGGCGGTGCGCGCCTGGCCCTCCTCGTCGATGCACAGCGCCACGACCGCCGAGCCGTGCTCGGCGACCAGCTCCATGATCCGGTGGAACCGGGACCCAGGGCCGTCGCCGTCCTCGTAGTTGACCGAGTTGACCGCGCAGCGGCCTCCCAGGCACTCCAGCCCGGCCCGCAGCACCTCGGGCTCGGTCGAGTCCAGCATGATCGGCAGCGTCGACGCGGTGGCCAGCCTCGACGCCAGCGCCGTCATGTCCGCCGCGCCGTCCCGGCCGACGTAGTCGACGTTCAGGTCGAGCAGGTGCGCGCCGTCGCGGGTCTGGTCGCGGGCGATCTCGACGCAGTCGTCGAAGCGGTCCTCCAGCATCGCCGTCCGGAACGCCTTGGACCCGTTCGCGTTGGTCCGCTCGCCGATCATCAGCACGGACGCGTCCTGCCGGAACGGCACGGCCTGGTAGAGCGACGACACGCCCGGCTCCGGCCTCGGCCTGCGCGGGGTGGGGCCGAGGTCGCGCACGGCGGCCACGACCTGCCGGATGTGCTCGCCGGTCGTGCCGCAGCAGCCGCCGACCAGCCGCGTCCCGAAGTCCCGCACGAACCCGGCCAGCGCCTCGGCCAGCTCCTCCGGTGACAGGGGGTACACGGCGCCGTTCGGCCCGAGCCGGGGCAGGCCCGCGTTCGGCATCACCGACAGCGGGACGCGCGCGTGCTTGGCGAGCTGCCGCAGGTGTTCGCTCATCTCGGCGGGACCGGTCGCGCAGTTCAGCCCGATCAGGTCGATCCCGAGCGGTTCCAGCGCCGTGAGCGCCGCCCCGATCTCCGACCCGAGCAGCATCGTCCCGGTCGTCTCCACGGTCACCTGGGCGATGATCGGCACGGCCCGCCCGTCGGCCGCCATCGCCCGCTTGGCGCCGACGATCGCCGCCTTCGTCTGGAGCAGGTCCTGCGAGGTCTCGACGACCACCGCGTCCACACCGCCCGCGAGCAGGCCCTTCACCTGCTCCAGGTAGGCGTCGCGCAGCCGCGCGTACGGGGCGTGCCCCAGCGTCGGCAGCTTCGTGCCCGGCCCGACCGACCCGAGCACGAACCTCGGCCGCCCCGGCTCGGCGAACTCGTCGGCCACCTCGCGGGCCAGCGCACCGCCCACTCTGGACAGTTCGAAGATCCGGTCGGCGATCCCGTAGTCGGCGAGGTTGGGCAGGTTGGCCCCGAAGGTGTTGGTCTCGACGGCGTCAGCCCCGGCCTCCAGGTAGGCGCGGTGCACCTCGCGCACGACGTCGGGCCTGGTGATGTTCAAGATCTCGTTGCAACCCTCGTGACCTGCGAAGTCGTCCAGCGTGAGCTCTACCGACTGGAGCATGGTGCCCATCGCGCCGTCCGCGACGACCACCCGGTCGTCGAGAGCGGCCAGCAGAGGTGAGGAGACACGATCCACCATGCGCCAAGCCTACGGGCATCCAACTTGGCCACGGGTCGTAGTCTGACCCGGTGACCGATCCGGACCAGGCCTCCCCCACCCCCTACGACCCTCGGAAACCCCTCACCAACCCGATCATGGTGGCGGCGTTCGAGGGCTGGAACGACGCTGGAGACGCAGCCAGTACCGCGATCGAACACCTGCAACTCACCTGGGACGCGACTCCGCTCGTGGAGATCGACCCCGACGACTACTACGACTTCCAGGTGACGCGACCCACGGTCCGCATGGTGGACGGCATCACCCGAAGGGTGGAATTCCCGACGACCCGGCTGACCGTGTGCCGCCCACCGGGCTCCGCGACCGACGTGGTCCTGGTGCACGGCATCGAGCCCAACATGCGGTGGGGCAGGTTCGCGGCGGAACTCCTCGGCCACATCGAGGGCCTCGGCATCACCACCGTGGTGACGCTGGGCGCGCTGCTCATGGACACCCCGCACACCCGCCCGGTCCCCGTGACCGGCACCGCCTACGACGAGGAGTCGGCGGCGAAGTACGGGCTGGAGCGCTCCCGCTACGAGGGTCCGACCGGGATCGTCGGCGTCTTCCAGGACCTGTGCGTCCAGGCGGGCATCCCCGCCATCTCGTTCTGGGCGGCGGTGCCGCACTACGTCTCCCAGCCCCCGTCGCCGAAGGCGACCCTGGCGCTGCTGCACCGCGTCGAGGAGGTCCTCGACGTCGAGGTGCCGCTCGGCGCGCTGCCGGAGCAGGCCGAGGAGTGGGAGCGGACCGTCAGCGAGATGGCGGACGAGGACGAGGACGTGCGCAACTACGTGCGTGCCCTGGAGGAGCGCGGCGACGCGGAGATCGAGATCACCGAGGAGAGCGGCGACGCCATCGCGGCGGAGTTCGAGCGCTACCTCCGCCGCCGGGGCCGCGGTCCCGGCAAGGGCCCGGCGGGCCTGTAGGCACCGGGTGCCGCCACCGCCACGCGCGATGGCGGCACCACCGGGGGCCCGTCCTCCCTAGAGTGGGACCAATTCACGGGAGGTGGGCTCCGCCGTGGTCGAATCCGAGTGGACCGAGTTCCTGGCCGGGCTGGACCGCCAGCAGCGCAGGCGGCACCGGTCGCCGGACCGGGCCACGCTCCTGGACCTCATGGGCCTGCACCGGGTGCCCGCGGTCAGCGTCGCCGTCGCCCAGGAGGGTGTCGAGCCCTGGGCCGCGGCCTACGGGACGGCCGGCACCGGGACGGTCTTCCAGGCGTGCTCGATCAGCAAGCACGTCGCCGCGTTCGGCACCCTGCGCCTGGTGGACCAGGGCGTCCTCGACCTCGACGAGGACGCCCACACCTACCTCACCTCGTGGCGGCTGCCGGACGTCGGCGGCGCGCGGCCCCGGATCACCGTGCGCCAGCTGCTGGCCCACACCGCGGGCCTGTCCTACAACTGGTTCCGCGGCTTCCACCAGGACGACCGGATCCCGACCCTGCGCCAGGTCCTGGACGGCGAGCCGCCCGCCAACACCCCGCCGGTGCGGGCGACCACGCTGCCCGGCAGCCGCTTCCGCTACTCGGGCAGCCACTACGCCGTCCTCCAGCAACTCCTGGAGGACGTCACCGACACCCCGTTCGCCTCCCTCGCGCACTCGCTGGTCCTGGAGCCGCTGGGCATGCGGCACAGCGGCTACGACCAGCAGTTCCCGCACCACCGGGACGCCGCGGCGGGGCACCACCTGGACGGCACCCCGGTCAGCGGCGGGTGGCGGGTGCAGCCGGAACTGGCGGGCGCGGGCCTCTGGACGACCCCGTCCGACCTGGTGAAGCTGGGCGCGGAGATCCGCACCGGCGCCCTGGGTCTGCTGACCGGAGAGACCACCGAGCAGATGCTGACCCCGCAGGTGCCGGGCGGCTACGGGCTGGGCGTGCACGTCGACGCGACGGGCAGGTTCGGCCACACGGGCGGCAACGTCGGCTACGGCTGCTGGACGTTCACCTGGCCCTCGACCGGGGCCACGATGGCGGTGATGGCCAACAACGAGGTGGCGGACGAGATCCTGCTCGGCCTGCTGGCCGAGGCGGAGCGCCGGTACGGCGCGCCGCCTCCGGGCGCGGGCGACCCGACGGGCGCGTGGCGCCTGCGCGACGACTACCGGTTCACCGTCACCGGGGCCGACGGCCACCTGGTCCTCACCGCGCCGGGCCTGCCGCCCCTGCCGCTGCACCACCTGGGCCGGGGCCGCTACCGCGCGGCCGACCTCGACTGCGAGATCAGGCTGCTCGACGACGACACCCTGGAGGTGACCCAGGAGCAGGAGGCGGAGACCGCCGCGCGCGAGCCGCGGTCCCGTCCCGTGGACCCCGACCGCGCCTGACCGGCACGTGGAGTTGACTGTCCACGACCACCGGACGGGTGGGACCCACCACACAGGACGAGCGCGCCACCATGACCACGACGGCACCCCGCACCGGCCTGCGGGACAGGGCCACCCTCGCCGCCCTGTACGCGGGCGGCTTCCTCGGCCCCTTCGGCGGCGCGATGACGTCGTCGATCCTCCCCGAGATCGGCGCGGACTTCGACCGGACCGGCGGCGGGGCGGCGGCGACCCTCACGACGTACCTCCTGCCGTTCGCGGGGCTGATGCTGTTCTCCGGCACCCTCGGCGCCCGCTGGGGCGCGCCGCGGACGGTCCGGACCGCCTACCTCGTCTACGTGCTGGCCTCAGTGCTGTGCGCCGTCTCCTGGTCGTTCCCCGTCCTGCTCGCCGGAAGGGCGGTCCAGGGCGCGGCGAACGCGTTCACCACCCCGCTGCTGCTCGCGGCCATCGCGGCGGTCACCAGGGAGGACCGCCTCGGCCGCACGCTGGGCGTCTTCGCGGCCATGCAGGCGGCGGGACAGACCTCGGCCCCGCTGGTGGGCGGCCTCGCCGCAGAGGCGTCCTGGCGCTGGGCGTTCGCGGGTGCCGCGGTGGTGGCGGCGCTGCTCGCCTGGATCGGACTGCCGAGGACCACCGCCCCCTCGGGCGAGCGCCCGCGGCTGCGCAGCGCGTGGCGCCCGTCGGTGGTGAGGATCGCCGTCACGGCCTTCGTGGCCTGGGGCTGCCTCGGCGGTCTGTCGTTCCTGGTCGCGTTCCGCCTCGGCGACGACTTCGGGCTGAGCGCGGGGCAGCGCGGCCTGGTCCTGACGGGCTTCGGCCTGGCCGGCATCCTCACCGCCCGGCTGGTGGGCCGCGCGGTGGACCGGTTCGGCGCCCGGCGCTGCGTGCTGGTGGGCACGGCGACCGGTGGGGTGCTGCTGGCCGCGGTGGCGACGCTCCCGGCGCTGTGGGCGGTCGGTCTCCTCTGGGCGCTGACCGGCGCGTGCAGCCAGGGCGTCATCGTCGGGGTGAACACCCTGGTCCTCACCGGCGAGGGCCCGAACAGGGGCGGCTCGGTCTCGGTCGTGCAGTCGCTGCGGTTCCTCGGCGCCGCCCTGTCACCGACCGCGTTCGTGCCCCTGTACCACCTCGACCCGGTCCTCGCGTTCCTCGTGCCCGCCGCCCTGCTCGTCCTCGTGCCCCCGCTGGTGCTTCGGCGCGGGCGCCCCGACGAGCACGTGTAGCCCGGCCCGGTGGACTCCCGGGTCAGGTGGTGACGTCCCGGCGTCGGAACGCGGCGAGCCCCGCGGCGACGAGCGCGGCGGCGACGAGCACCAGCCACACCAGCGGCACGGGGTCGACGTCCCCGGCGGGGAACTTCGGGACGTGGGTGTACGGGGACAGGTTCATCGCCCACTGGTCCAGCTCCAGCAGCGGCCCGAGCTGGCCGAGCAGCAGGAACAGCAGGAGCGCGACCCACCCGGCGGCGGCCAGGCGCGGAGCGGCGCCGAACGCGAGCACCACGATGCCGCCGACCACCCACACGGCGGGCACCTGGAGCAGCGCCGAGACGAGCACCGGCCCGAACCGGCCCATGTCGCCGGACGACGAGCCGTGCGACAGGCCAGCGCCCACCCCCATCGCCGTGATCAGCAGCACCGGGCCGCCGAACGCGATGACCAGGTGGCTCCCCGCCCAGCCGGTCCGCGAGACCGCGCCCGCGAGCAGGGGTTCGGCGCGCTGGCCCGTCTCCTCGGTCCGCAGCCGCAGGGCGGCCTGGATGCCGTAGACCGACGCGACCAGGCCCATGATCCCCATCTCGGCGGAGATGAACGCGTCGGTGAGCGCGTCCGTGCCGCCGAGCTTCGCGACCATCTCCCGCGCGGACGGGCTGTCGACGAAGCCGCTGACGTTGTCCGCGATGTTGCCCAGCACCAGCCCGACCCCGGCGAACGCCGCGGTCCAGCCGAGCAGCGAGCCGCGGTGCAGGCGCCAGGCCAGCGCGAGCGGGCTGCCCAGCCGCGTGGACCCGGCGGGGCCGAGCCGGTCGGCGACCAGGCCCGCGCCGAGGTCGCGGCGTTCGACCAGCGCGTAGGCGCCCTGCACGACCACGGCGGCGAAGCCGAGCAGGACCAGCAGCACCCACCAGCGGTCGCCCGAGTAGGGGCGGAACTGCTGGCCCCAGCCGATCGGCGAGAGCCACGACATCCAGGTGGGGCCGTCCGGGCCCGCCGTGTCGCCGACCGCGCGCAGGACGTAGACCACGCCGAGCACGATCGAGGCCAGGCTGGTCGCGCCGCGGGCCGTCGAGGAGACCTGGGCGGTGATGGCCGCGATGCCCGCGAAGGCGATCCCCACACCGCCCCAGGCGAGGCCGAACGCGAACGAGCCCGCCGTCGGCATCCCCACCCCGGCCACGCTCACGGCCGTGAGCAGGGCCAGCACCACGTTGGTGCCGACGGCGACGACCAGGGCCGCGGACAGCGGGGCGTACCGGCCGACGACGGTCGCGCCGACCAGTTCCAGCCGTCCGGTCTCCTCCTCGGCACGGGTGTGCCGGACCACGACGACGATCGACAGCAGGGCGATCAGCACCGCGCCGAGACCGCCGGTCTTGACCATCGAGATGCCGCCCGCCGAGGTCGGGTCGTACACCCGGCCGTACAGCGCGACCAGCGCGGTCGTGTTGTTCGCGGCGGTGGCGGAGGCCACGCGCGACTCGACCGTCGAGTAGAGGTCGGCGGCGGCAGCGGCGGAGCCCGCGGCCAGCACCACGACGCCCGCGATCCAGGCGGGGAGCATGATCCGGTCGCGGCGCAGCGCGAGCCGCACCAGGGCGCCGGTGCCCGCGAACCCCCCGGTCACCGCGGCGCCACGGCCGCCCCCGTCCCGCGCCGCCGGGGCGGCTCCGGGATCCGGTCGCGACACCACGGCGCTCACGACGGCACCACGACCTCGGGTTCCGCCTCGTAGTGGCGGAGGAAGAGCTGCTCCAGGGTCGGCGGGTGGCTCGCCAGACCGCGGACACCGGCCTGCGTGAGCCGCCGGAGGACGGCGTCGAGCTGCTCGGTGTCCACGTCGAGGTGGACGCGGTTCCCCTCGACCCTCAGGTCGTGCACGCCGGGCAGCGCGGCCAGGCCGTGCGGCTCGGTCGCGAGTTCGGCGGAGATGCTGGTGCGGGTGAGGTGGCGCAGCTCGGTGAGCGTGCCGGACTCGACGGTCCGACCACCGCGGATGATGCTCACCCGGTCGCAGAGGGCCTCCACCTCGGCGAGGATGTGGCTGGAGAGCAGGACGGTCCTGCCCCTGCTCCGCTCCTCCTGGACGCACTCCTGGAACACGGCCTCCATCAGCGGGTCCAGCCCGGAGGTCGGCTCGTCCAGGACCAGCAGCTCCACGTCGGAGGCGAGGGCGGCGACCAGCGCCACCTTCTGCCGGTTGCCCTTCGAGTAGGCCCGGCCCTTCTTGCGCGGGTCCAGCTCGAAGCGCTCCAGCAGCTCGGCCCGGCGGGTGTGGTCGAGCCCGCCGCGCAGCCTGCCGAGCAGGTCGATGACCTCGCCGCCGGACAGGGTCGGCCACAGCGTGACGTCGCCCGGCACGTAGGCGAGCCTGCGGTGCAGGGTGACGGCGTCCTTCCACGGGTCGCCGCCGAGCAGGCGGGTGGTGCCCGCGTCGGCTCGCAGCAGCCCCAGCAACATCCGGATGGTGGTCGACTTGCCCGCCCCGTTGGGGCCGAGGAAGCCGTGCACCTCACCGGTGCGGACGGTCAGGTCGAGACCGTCCAGCGCACGCGTCGGGCCGAAGGTCTTCACCAGGCCCGACACGGATATCGCATCAGTCATGAACCGTAAGCTACGCTCATTTCACAACTTCGTGAAGTTGTGAAATCGGATAAGATTCCACGTCGAACGGACGAAGAGGATGGTGCCGAGGTGACCGGAGTGGCGGAGCGCGACAACCAGGCCGTCGTGCGCTTCATCGAGCGCTTCTCCTCGGTGTTCACCGATTCGGGTATGGCGCGGATGCCCGCGCGGGTCTTCGTGACGCTCCTGGTCAGCGATACGGGGCGGATGACCGCGGCCGAGCTGGGCGAGCTGCTCCAGGTCTCCCCCGCCGCGATCTCCGGGGCCGTGCGCTACCTGGGCCAGGTCGAGCTGGTGCGCCGCGAGCGGGAGGTGGGCTCCCGCCGCGACGTGTTCCAGGTGTCCGACGACGTCTGGTACGAGGCCGTCTTCCACAAGGACCAGATGCTGGAGCGCTGGGCCGTGCCCCTGAAGGAGGGTGTCGAGACGCTGGGTCCCGACACCCCGGCGGGCAGGCGCCTCAACGAGACGCTGGCCTTCTTCCGGTTCATCCACCGGGAGATGCCGGGGATGCTCGAACGGTGGCGCGTCTACCGCGAGGAGACCTTCGGCACCTGAACCCGCGCGGCCGAGGTGCCCAGCCCCCGAGCCGACGGCGCGCCCCGCACCGGCTCGCTCGGCGCGGTCACGACAGGCCCACCCGGCACGGCCCCCACGGGCGCGCTCGGCGCGGTCACGACAGGCCCACCCGACACACCCCGCACCGGCACACCCGGCACGGTCACGACAGGCCCACCCGGCACGGCCCCCACGGGCGCGCTCGGTGGCGTCCACGTCCGCGCGGCGGCCACCGTCGACCCCGGCAGACCGGCGCCGGACACCGCGAACCCCGTCCGCCCGAACCCGCCGGGCCGCCCGAACCCGCTCGCGCGCACCTCCGGCGGGCTCGCGGCGCGGTCGCGCCGCAGCTCGGCCTCGCCGTAGCGCACCACCTTCCGGTGCCACTCCAGGATGCCGGACATCCACTCCTTCAACCCCTCGGCCTGCCTGGTGAGGATCGCGCGCACCGAGTCGTCCAGGTCGAGCTCCTCGAACAGCTTCGGCAGGTCGTTCGCGACGATGTGCTCGAACTGGCGCATCCGGTCGGTCATCAGCTTCGCGACGACGTCCCTGGCGGTGAGCCGGTCGACCTCCAGGAAGTTCTCGACCACGACGACCATGTTGTGCGCCTCGCCCTCGAACTCGACCTCCTTCTGGTACGAGAAGAGGTCGTTCGTGAAGCAGGCGTAGTCCTGGGCCGCCGTCTCCATCTCGCGGATCACCCGCGTGTCGTAGATCTCCCGCGGCACGGAGTTCCAGTTCGCCAGGCGGTTCAGGCTCATCGTCATGTCCGAGCCGAACGTCCGGCGCCGCATCTCGACGTAGTCGACGGGGTCGGGCACCCGGTGCTGCGCCTGGTTGAAGACCTCCCAGACCCAGCTCTCCGTCATGGCCTCGACGGCGTGGCGGAACTCCTGGCGGGCGCCGGGCTCCATCGGTCCGGCGGTGCGCCGCCACAGGTCCTGGAGGCCCAGCTCGATCGGGTTCGTCGGCTCGGGGGTCCCGCTCCCGTCGACCGGCATGAACAGCGACAGCCGCTCGTTGCACGCCTTGGCCGCCGCGACGTTGCGCGCGGCGCCGAACACCAGCGGGAAGTAGTCGTCGCCGTAGGTGCCCCAGGCGAGCCAGTCCGAGGTGAGGTTGAGGCCGTCGGGGGTGGCGTCGGCGTCGATCATCGCGGCGCAGTGCGCGAAGTCGAAGCCCGCGAACTTCCGCTCGTCCCAGATCGAGCCGAACATCCCCATCGCACGCGCCCAGCCGACGGAGTACTCGCGGGCGGCGTCGAGGTGCGGGCTCGTCCTGACGTCGAACGGCATGTGGAAGTCCGGCAGCGGCAGGTGGCCGACCCGCTCGAAGGGCGTGAAGCCGAACTGCCGCTCCCGCCGCCGCATCCCGGTGGCTGCGGGTGAGAACATGCGGCTGGCCGACGTGCCGAACCCGGACGGTCCACCGAGGACGCTGGTGCCGGTCGCCGCCTCCTCGTTCATGTACCGGCTGGACACGGCGTGCCACTCGTGGCCGCCGGACTGCCAGTCCTGCAACCCCTTCACGTACGCGGCCACGCCGAGCTGCTCGTGCGGCGGGACGCGGTGCTCGGCCATCAGCGCGGGCACCTCGACCAGCGCGGTGTTCTCGAACTGGTGCAGCCGCGAGGTCAGCAGCTCGTTGACGAGGTCGGCGGCCTGCTGGGTGGTGCAGCCGAGGAACTCCTCGAACACCAGCACGGCGTTCGAGTTCTCGCCCTCCTCCTCGACCTCGCGCTGGTAGGAGAACAGGTCGTTGCGCAGGTGCACGGCGTCGGAGAACGTGTCCGACAGCAGCCGCATCGGCCGCAGGGCCGCGACGGCGTCCGGGACCTCCGCGCCGACCGCGTACTCGACCAGCCCGGCCGACCACGGGGCACCGCCGACCCGGCGGCGCATCTGGAGGTACTCGATCGGGTTCGCGATCCGCCCCAGCTCGATGTTGTCGAGCTCCCACAGGGACTCGACCATCAGGTTGTGCGTCACGGTGGTGAACCGGCGGCGCCAGCCGTCCGACATGGACGGGACGGTGCGCCGCCACAGGTCGTGCAGCCCGGCCTCGGCGGGGTTGGTCACCTCGGGGGCCTGCTCGTCGCCCGCCGTCATGAACCGTTCGAGCCGGTCCAGGTAGGCCTGCGCCCCCCTGCGGTCGCGGGTGTACTTGAACTGCTCCAGGAAGTGGTCGTCGAAGAAGAAGACCCAGACGTACCAGTCGGTGATCAGGTCGAGCGCGTCGCCGCCGCAGTCCGGGTGGGTGTAGGCGCACATGAGCGCGTAGTCCATGCGCGCGAGGGCGGACTCGGTCCAGACGACACCGCCACCGGGCTTCGGGGCCGACAGCATCCCCATCGCCTCGGCCCAGGCCGCGCTGTGCGACCGCGTGCGCTCCAGGTGGGGGTTGATCCTGGCCGGGTGGGGCAGGTAGAAGTCGGGCAGCGTGAACGCCTGCATGGGTGGGACTGCTCCTTCGGCCGGCTGCTGGGGGCTCGGTAGAAGACCCTCGCAACCGGGGCCGCGACCGGACAACGGCCATTGGAGCGGACGGCCTGTTCTGGCGGGTGACACCCGCGCTACTGACCGTGGGGGTGATCACCGCGGCGGCCGGTTCGCCCCAGGAGCGCCCCACCTCGAAGTTCACCCGGTGGTGAGACCCGCGCGCACCGGTGGGCCACCCGATCCCGAGGTGGCCCACCGGTGTCGCGACGGCGGTCAGCCGGTGATCAGGCTGACCCCGTAGACGGACAGGATCTCGTTGACCGGCTGGAAGTACGTCTCCCCGCCGGAGGTGCAGTCACCGGAGCCGCCGGACGTCACGCCCTGGGCCTGGGTGCCGCTGACCCAGGAGCCGCCCGAGTCACCGGGCTCGGCGCACGCGTTCGTCCGCGTGAGGCCCGAGACCGAGCCCTCCTGGTAGTTCACCGTCTGGTCCTTCGCCTGCACGGTCCCGCAGTGCCACCCGGTCGTGGAACCGGAGCGGCACACCGAGGCACCGACGGCCGCCTCGGTCGACCCCGACACGATCACGTCCGCGCCGCCGTAGTGGTTGACCTTCGCCGTGGGCGTCCAGCCGGAACCGGTGGTCACGTACGAGTAGTCGTCGCCGGGGAACGAGGACCCCTCGAACGAGCCCATCGACTGACCACCGGACGTCACCGGGTCACCCGGCGAGCCGCAGTGGCCCGCCGACACGAACCCGCCGGACACGGCGAACCCGATCGAGCACCGCGACTGGTTGTTGATGTTGTAGGCGTCGCCGCCGCGGATGTCCGCGTACAGCCTGGGCGCCCGGTCGGTCTCCACGACCGAGACCGGCCCCGCGGCCTTGGCGGTGTCGAGGAACCGCGACACCTCGCCGTCGACGGCGCCGCGCTTCACGGTCACCACGACCGAGTTCGCCTCGGTGTCGACGTACCAGCCGGTCACCGCGCCGGGGGCCCTGCCCGCCCGGTCGATCTCGTTCTTGGTGTCGGTCAGCGTCGTCGCGCTGTGCGCCACCAGCTTCGGCTCGGCGCCGAGCGCCCTCACCACCCTGGACCTCGCCTCGTCGG
The DNA here is from genome assembly GCF_057122925.1 of Umezawaea sp. Taxonomy (NCBI): domain Bacteria; kingdom Bacillati; phylum Actinomycetota; class Actinomycetes; order Pseudonocardiales; family Pseudonocardiaceae; genus Umezawaea; species Umezawaea sp. Next base: position 97,508 of record NZ_DBNGPQ010000109.1, read on the forward strand.
TGACACCCACGACGAGCTTCCCGCTGTCCGCGTCGAACCACGCCCCGCCGTAGGCGGCCCCGGTGAACTCCTGGACCGACTTCTGCGTCGCCGCGGCCGTCCGCTCCAACTCCAATCGCGCCTTCGCCTCGCCCGAATCCAACCCGAGGTCGCGCTGGTAGGCGGCCAACACCTCAGCGGGCAGCGCGGCCGTCGGGTCCGAGGCCGAGGCCAGGGCCGTTCCGGGCACCACCGTGAGGGTCGCGAGCACCACTGCTCCAGCCGCCCGCGCAACACTCGTGCACTTCATCCAGCTCTCCTCTTCCTCGGCTGCGGGGAACGCCCCCTGGGGGGCGAGGTGGACCGGTGCCGAGCCGACGTCGAGTGGAGCTGTAACGCCGAGCGTCCCGGCCGCGATGAGGAGATCGACCACGTTGCGGCGTGGCCGCACCTGCGACACGCTCCGCGTCCCCATCGGCCCTGAACCACTCGACTCGGTTCCGGTCCTCCTAACGGGTGACGCTATGCAGGCGTACCCGGAAGTAGGTAGAGCCGCCCGACGGTAGCGGCCATCCGGCCGAATGAGATAGCCGCGACGCGCGTTCCCAGTAGCCGGGGCCCTTAAACACGGTTCCCGGTTTTCGCATGTCAACGGGTAATTATCCGCGCCAAGTTGCAACGATCGGTCCTACTCCCGGCCGTCGAATGTCACGACTATCTTCTGTGACCGGTCGATTACCGTTTCACCCGTTCGCGCGAATGTCCCTACCCTGCGGCTCAGTCGTTCGGCACCGCCGAACGGCTGAGCGACCCCGTCTTGAGGGAGACACCTGCAATGGGAGACGCTCGGATCACCAGACGTCTGGCCGGATTGGGCATGGCCGCCACCGCGGCGATCGCCCTGGCCATCACCGCCGCCGCACCCGCGTCGGCCGAAGGTCAGATCCTCGGCGCTGACCGCGCCGACGCCGTCAAGGACAGCTACATCGTCACGCTCAAGGAGAGCGCGTCGCCGCGGGCCGAGTCCGCGCGGACGGCGGGCTCCTTGACCTCGAAGTACGGCGGCCAGGTGCGTGCCGCGTTCAAGCACGCGATCAACGGCTTCTCCGTCACGATGACCGCCGACCAGGCCCGCAAGCTCGCCGCGGACCCCACGGTCGCCTACGTCCAGCAGGACGCTGTGGTCACGCTCGCCGACACCCAGTCGCCCGTCCCCTCGTGGGGCATCGACCGGATCGACCAGCAGAACCTGCCCCTCGACAACAGCTACACCTACGGCACGACGGCGTCGAACGTGCACGCCTACATCGTCGACACCGGTGTGCGCACCACGCACTCCACCTTCGGCGGCCGGGCGACGTGGGGCACCAACACCTCCGGTGACGGCAACAACTCCGACTGCAACGGCCACGGCACGCACGTGGCGGGCACGGTCGGCGGCGCCGAGTACGGCGTCGCGAAGGGCGTCTCCATCGTCGCCGTCAAGGTGTTGAACTGCGCGGGCTCCGGCACGACCGCGGGCGTCGTCGCGGGCATCGACTGGGTGACCGCGAACGCGATCAAGCCCGCCGTGGCCAACATGAGCCTCGGTGGCGGCGTCGACACGACCCTGGACAACGCGGTCGCGAACTCCATCGCCTCCGGTGTCTCCTACGCCATCGCCTCGGGCAACTCGAACACCAACGCGTGCAACTTCTCCCCGGCACGCGTCGCGACGGCCCTCACGGTGAACGCGTCGACCAACACCGACGCGCGTGCCTCGTTCTCGAACTACGGCACCTGCACCGACCTCTACGCCCCCGGCCAGAACATCGTGTCGTCGTGGAACACCAACGACACGGCCACGAACAACATCAGCGGCACGTCGATGGCGACGCCGCACGTCGCGGGTGCCGTGGCCCTCTACCTGGCGGGCAACCCGACCGCGAGCCCGGCGACCGTGCACTCCGCGATCGTCAACGCCGCGACCAGCGACAAGGTCACGAACCCCGGCACCGGCTCGCCGAACAAGCTGCTGTTCACCGGCACCGGTGGCGTGCCCGGCAACCCGTCGGTCACCAACCCCGGCGCGCAGGCGAGCACCGTGGGCACCGCGGTGAACCTCCAGCTCGCGGCGTCCGGCGGCACCTCGCCGTACACCTTCGCGGCGTCCGGTCTCCCGGCCGGTCTGTCGATCAGCTCCTCGGGCCTGGTCTCCGGCACGCCGACCACCGCGGGCACCTCGTCGGTGACGGTGACGGTGACCGACGCCGCCGCGAAGACCGGCACGGCGACCTTCTCCTGGGTCGTCAACCCGGTCGGCTCCGGCTGCGACGCGGCGACCAACGGCACCGACGTGGCGATCCCGGACAACTCGGACGTGAGCAGCTCCATCGCCCTGTCCTGCTCCGGCAACGCCTCGGCCACCACCACGGTGACGGTCGCGATCGTCCACACCTACAAGGGTGACCTCGTCGTCGACCTCGTCGCGCCGGACGGCACCTCGTACAACCTGCACAACCGCACCGGTGGCAGCACCGACAACATCAACCAGACGTACACGGTGAACGCCTCCAGCGAGGTCGCCGCCGGTACCTGGAAGCTGCGGGTCCGCGACCAGGCGTCCCTCGACACGGGTCGCATCGACTCGTGGACGCTCGACGCGTAGGTCCTGATCCCTCCCGTGGGTGAGCCGCCAGGGCTCACCCACGGGCTCCCGCACAGCACGGAGAAGGCCGTCCTGCTCGACGCAGGACGGCCTTCGTGCTCTCCAGGGGCTAGAGCGCGACGCCCAGCAGCGCGTCCACGGCCTCGCGCACGAGCGCGGGCGCCGAGTGGTCGGAGCCGCCGGTCGCCAGCGCGTCGGCCGCCCACGCGTCCACCGCGGCCAGCGCGCGCGGGGTGTCCAGGTCGTTGCCGAGGTGCTCGCGCAGCCGCGCGATCGTGTCCTCGGCGGCGGGGCCCGCCACCAGTGCCGCCGCGGCGCGCCAGCGGTCGAGCCTGGTCAGGGCCTCGTCGAGCAGTGCGGCGCTCCACGGCCGGTCGGACCGGTAGTGGCCCGCGAACAGGGCGAGGCGGACGGCGTTCGGGTCGACCTTCTCGGCCCTCAGCTTCGACACGAAGACCAGGTTGCCCCTGGACTTCGACATCTTCTCCCCGTCCAGGCCGATCATGCCCGCGTGCACGTAGTGCCGGGCGAACGGGTGCTGGCCGGTCAGCGCCTCCGCGTGCGCGGAGCTGTACTCGTGGTGCGGGAAGACCAGGTCGGAGCCGCCGCCCTGGACGTCGAACGCCGTGCCGAGGCGGTTGAGGGCGATGGCGCTGCACTCGATGTGCCAGCCGGGGCGGCCCGCGCCGAGGTCCGACGGCCACGCGGGCTCGCCCGGCCGCTCCAGGCGCCACAGCAGGGCGTCCAGCGGGTGCCGCTTGCCGGGGCGGTCGGGGTCGCCGCCGCGCTCGGCGAAGAAGCCCAGCATCGTCTGCTCGTCGTAGTTCGACTCGTAGCCGAACCGGCCGGTCACGGTGTGGTCGAAGTACACGTCGGGGTACTCGGCGTCGTCCACGCGGTAGGCGGCGCCGTCGGCGACGAGCTTCGCGATGGCCTCGACGATCTCCGGGATCGCCTCGACCGCGCCGATGTACTGGCGCGGGGGCAGGACCCGCAGCGCCTCCATGTCCTCGCGGAACAGGGCGGTCTCCCGCATCCCGAGCACGACCCAGTCGTCCTGGTCGCGGGCCGCGCGCTCCAGCAGCGGGTCGTCGATGTCCGTGACGTTCTGCACGTAGTGGACGTCGTGGCCGTTGTCGAGCCACAGCCGGTGCACGAGGTCGAAGGCCAGGTACGTGGCCGCGTGGCCGAGGTGCGTGGCGTCGTACGGCGTGATGCCGCAGACGTACAACCTGGCGGTGTCGTCCGGCGCCGTGGGGCGGACCTCGCCCGTGGCCGTGTCGAACAACCGCAGGGGTCGAGGCTCGCCCGCTACCCGCGGCACTGGGATGGATGACCAGGTCTGCATGGGTTCGACCCTAACCCGAGTGCGGGGACCGGGAGGACTTCTCGGCCTCTGGGACGGCGGTCACACCCCTGCGCGACAGCGCCGACGGCCACCAGACCGCGCGGCCGATGTCGACGGTCAGCGCGGGCACGAGCAGCGAGCGCACGATGAGCGTGTCGAGCAGGACGCCGAACGCCACCAGGAACGCGATCTGCGCGAGGAACAGGATCGGCAGGACGGCGAGCGCGGCGAACGTCGCGGCGAGCACGACACCGGCCGAGGTGATCACCCCGCCCGTGACGGAGAGCCCGATCAGCGTGCCCTCGCGGGTGCCGTGCCGGATGGACTCCTCGCGCACCCTCGTCATCAGGAAGATGTTGTAGTCGATCCCCAGCGCCACCAGGAACACGAACGCGAACAGCGGCACGCTCGGGTCCGCGCCGGGGAAGTCCAGCAGGTCGTTGAACACCAGCGCGGCCACGCCCAGGGTCGCGGCGAACGACAGGACGACGGTCGCGATCAGCAGCAGCGGGGCCAGCAGGGCGCGCAGCAGCAGCGCCAGGATGAGGAAGATCACCAGCAGCACCACGGGGATGATCACCCGCAGGTCGCGCTTCGCGGTGTCCTGAACGTCGACCTGGATGGCCGTGACGCCGCCGACGAGCGCGCCGCCGACCGGGTGCAGGTCGGTGCGGAGCTGCCGCAGCGCCGCCGTCGCCTCCGCGCTGTCGGCCGGGGCCTTCAGCGTCGCCAGCAGCTCCACCCTGCCGTCGACGACCTTGTCCGAGGACGGCGCGACCTCCGCGACGCCGGGCACGGCCCTGGCCCTGGCCACGGCCTCCTGCGCGGCCGACCGCTCCACGATGATCACCGCGGGCGACCCGGTGCCGCCGTCGAAGTGCTCGGTCAGCACCTCCTGGCCGGTCACCGACTCGACCGGGTTGAGGAAGAAGTCGGTCTGCGCCACGCCGTTCGCCTTGAGCTGCGGCACGAACGCGACCCCCACCAGCAGCACCAGCGTCGTCACGATCCACGTCGCCCGCGCCCGGCGGCCGACGAACGCCGACACCCGCTGCCAGAGGCCGGACTCCTTGTGCGCCACCGTGTCGAACTTCGGCCGGAACGGCCAGAACGCGGACCGGCCGAGCAGCGCGAGCATCGCCGGCAGGAACGTGAGCGTCGCGACCAGGGACGCGGCGATGCCGATCGCCGCCACCGGACCGAGGCCCTGGTTCGACTTCAGGTCCGACAGCAGCAGGCACAGCAGTCCGATGACCACCGTTCCGGCGGACGCCACGATCGGCTCCAGCGACTGCTTCATCGCCGTCCGCAGGGAGCTCCACCGGTCCTCGTGCCGGTGCAGCTCCTCCCGGAACCGCGCGACCAGCAGCAGCGAGTAGTCCGTGGACGCGCCGAACACGAGGATGAACAGGATGCCCTGGCTCTGCCCGTTGAGCGTCAGCACGTCGTCGCGCGCCAGCAGGTACACGACGATGACCGCGAGCGACAGCGCCAGGCCGGCGTTGAGGATCACCACGAGCGGCAGCAGCGGGCTGCGGTAGACGACGAGCAGGATCAGCGCGACGACGACCGCCGTCACGACCAGCAGCAGCCCGTCGATGCCGCCGAAGGCGTTGGCGAAGTCGCCGAGGATGCCCGCGGGGCCCGTGACGTACGGGGTGAGCCCGGACGGCAGCCCCTCCCGCACGGACGCGCGCAGCTCCTCCACGACCTCGGTGATCTCCGAGCCCACGGGCTTGAGCGGCACGATCACCTGCGCGGCCCGCCCGTCCTCGGCGGGCACCGGTCCGATCACCCGGCCCTCGACGCCCTCGAAGGTCGCGAGGGCCCTGACCCGGTCGCCGATCGCCGCGAGGTCGTCCGGCGTCAGACCGCCGTCGCGCTCGAACACGACGAGCGCGGGCAGCGACTCCTCGTCCGCGAACCGCTTCTGCCAGTCGGCGACCTCGGTGGCCTCCGCCGACGCGGGGAGGAACGACGCGTTGTCGTTCGTCTGCACCTCCGACAGCTTGCCCTGCAACGGGCCGCCGAGGCCGCCGACGAGCAGCCAGACGGCGACCAGCACTGCGGGCAGGGTCCAGCGGAGCCACTTCATGGTGCAGAAGGCTAGGTGGCGCCGGTCGGGTCCGCCCGGTGGTCGGGGCCCCGTGTCGGCCAGGACACACCGCGTGCCGCGGCCCGCTCGTCCCCAGCACGGGGGCGCGGCGACCCGGCGACCGGACCGGTCGCGGGCGTACGCTCGACAGCGGGTCGTGACTGAGGGAGATGGTCCCGGTGATCCTCGACATCGTGCTCGGCGTGCTGGGCTTCGCCGCCGTGGGCCTCGGGACGAGCGCCCGCGTGATCAAGCAGTTCGAGCAGGGCATCGTCTTCCGGTTCGGCCGGGTGCGCGAGCACCTGCGCGGTCCGGGGCTGACGATGCTCATCCCCGGCGTGGACCGGTTGAAGAAGGTGAACCTCCAGATCGTCACGCTGCCCATCCCGGCGCAGGACGGCATCACCCGCGACAACGTGACGCTGCGGGTGGACGCGGTGGTGTACTTCAAGGTCGTCGACCCGGTGCGCGCGGTGGTGAACGTCGAGGACTACCGGTTCGCCGTCCTCCAGGTGGCGCAGACGTCGCTGCGCTCGATCATCGGCAAGAGCGAGCTGGACGACCTGCTGTCCAACCGCGAGCGGCTGAACCAGGGCCTGGAGCTGATGATCGACACGCCCGCCGTGGGGTGGGGCATCGACATCGACCGCGTGGAGATCAAGGACGTCGCGCTGCCCGAGGGCATGAAGCGCTCGATGTCGCGGCAGGCCGAGGCCGAGCGGGAGCGGCGGGCGCGGATCATCACCGCCGACGGCGAGCTCCAGGCGTCGCTGAAGCTGTCGCAGGCCGCCGGGACGATGGCGGACACGCCCGCCGCCCTGCAACTGCGGCTGCTCCAGACGATCGTCGAGGTGGCGGCGGAGAAGAACTCGACGCTCGTGCTGCCGTTCCCGGTGGAGCTGCTGCGGTTCCTGGAGAAGAGCTCCGACGCGCTGGACCGGCAGGCGGCGCGGGCGGCGGACCCTGAACCGAACAAGTCGGAGGGACGACTCCCCGGCTGACCGATTGCCCCGGTCCCGGACGCGGGTGGACGATGGACACCGCTCACGTCCGAGGACGAGGGAGAACACCGTGACCGTGCTCAGGCCGACGCCGGTTGTCGTGCACCCCGGCGCCGCGAGACCGCGTCCCAAGGGCGGGCTGCTGCTCTCCCTGTTCAGGACGACCGACCCCAAGCAGATCGGCCTGCTGTACCTCGTCACGTCGTTCGCGTTCTTCATGGTCGGCGGCGTGATGGCGCTGCTGATGCGCGGCGAGCTGGCGCGGCCCGGCCTCCAGTTCCTGTCGAACGAGCAGTACAACCAGCTGTTCACCATGCACGGCACGATCATGCTGCTGCTCTACGCGACCCCGATCCTGTTCGGGTTCGCCAACTACGTCCTGCCGCTCCAGATCGGCGCGCCGGACGTGGCGTTCCCGCGGCTCAACGCGTTCTCCTACTGGCTGTTCCTCTTCGGCGGCCTGATCGTCCTGTCCTCGTTCCTGACGCCCGGCGGCGCACCCGACTTCGGCTGGACGGCGTACACGCCGCTCGCCAGCGCGATGCACACCCCCGGCATCGGCGCGGACCTGTGGATCATGGGGCTGGCGGTGAGCGGCCTCGGCACGATCCTCGGCGGGGTCAACATGACCACCACCGTCATCTGCCTGCGCGCGCCCGGCATGACGATGTGGCGGATGCCGATCTTCACCTGGAACATCCTGGTCACCAGCATCCTGATCCTGCTGGCGTTCCCGATCCTCACCGCCGCGCTCATGGGCCTGGCCGCCGACCGGCACCTCGGCGCGCACGTGTACGACCCCGCCAACGGCGGCGTGATCCTGTGGCAGCACCTGTTCTGGTTCTTCGGCCACCCCGAGGTCTACATCGTGGCGCTGCCGTTCTTCGGCATCATCACCGAGGTCATCCCGGTGTTCAGCCGCAAACCCCTGTTCGGCTACAAGGGGATGGTGTTCGCGACCCTGGCCATCGCCATGCTGTCCGTGGCCGTGTGGGCGCACCACATGTACGCCACCGGCGCGGTGCTGCTGCCGTTCTTCGCGCTCATGACGTTCCTGATCTCCGTGCCGACGGGCATCAAGTTCTTCAACTGGATCGGCACGATGTGGCGCGGCAGGCTGACGTTCGAGTCGCCGATGCTGTTCAGCGTCGGGTTCCTGGTCACGTTCCTGCTCGGCGGTCTCACCGGCATCCTGCTGGCCTCGCCGCCGGTCGACTTCCACGTCACCGACACGTACTTCGTCGTCGCGCACTTCCACTACGTGCTGTTCGGCACCATCGTCTTCGCCACCTACGCCGGGATCTACTTCTGGTTCCCCAAGATGACCGGCCGGATGCTCGACGAGGGCCTGGGGAAGCTGCACTTCTGGACCACGTTCCTCGGCTTCCACCTGACGTTCCTGGTCCAGCACTGGCTGGGCAACGAGGGCATGCCCCGGCGCTACGCCGACTACCTGGCGAGCGACGGGTTCACGTTCCTCAACACCCTGTCCACCATCGGCTCGTTCCTGCTCGGCGCCTCCGTGCTCCCGTTCGTGTACAACGTGTTCCGCAGCTACCGCTTCGGCGACCCGGCGAACGCCGACGACCCGTGGGGCTTCGGCAACTCCCTGGAGTGGGCCACCTCCTCACCCCCGCCGCGGCACAACTTCACCGAACTGCCCCGGATCCGCTCGGAGCGGCCCGCGTTCGAGCTGCACTACCCGCACATGGTCGAGCGGATGCGCGAGGAGTCCCACTTCTCGCTGCTGAGACCGGGCAAGCGCCGGGTGCCGCGCGACGAGACGACCGAGGAGGCCCTGGCGGCGGACCGCGACCGCGAGTCCTAGCGCCGCGCCTCCAGCTCCTCGCGCAGCACGTCCACGTTCGCCGTGCCCTCCGGCAGGTCCAGCCGGCGCAGCAGGGCGAGGGCCTGCGGGGCGTCGAGGTCGCCGTACACGTCGTAGCGGCTGCCGAGCAGCCCGTGGAAGAGAGCGAGGTGCAGTTCGGGCACCGTGGCGGCGGCCTCGTACACCGCCCGCTTGGCCCGCCACGGCACCGGGCCGGACACCGCGAGCACCCGGCGGTTGCGGCGCAGGGGACCGTCGGCGAGGTCGTCCGGGCGGGCCACGACCTCGGCGAACGCGCCCTCGGCGGTCAGCGGGTCCTCGAACCAGTCGACCCACAGCGAGTAGGTGACCGGCTCGGCGGACGCGGGAGCCTCCAGCCGCCGCCGGTAGGCCTCCCAGAACAGGGCGTCGGCCTCCGGCGACAGCGGTGTGGTCTTGAGGTACATCGTCACGGCGTACTGGTCGAGCAGGTCGAGCAGCCCCAGCGCCACCCGCACCCGCCCGACGTCGTCCAGGCCGGGGTCTTCGAGGGCCTTGTCGGTCCAGTCGTGCGCCACCTCGTTGGCGGAGCACTCCTGCCCGTCGTGCCACCACCCGTCGCCCGCGGGCACCACGTCCCGCTCGGCCAGCCACTCCCGCGCCAGTCGCGCGCCCTCGGTCTCCACCCGACCAGTGTGCCCGGTGCGCCGCGGGAGCGCCCCGGACCCGTGTCCGGGGCGCTCCCGCGGTCACCGCCTGCGCTTGCGGGCCCTCAGGTAGTCGCTCACCACGGCCGCGCCGAGACCGTCCTCGTCCGGTGCCACCACCCGCCCGCCGCTGCGGCGGGCCACGGTGTCGACGAACGCGGCCAGGCGGGGGTCGTCGCCGAGCTTGAACACGGTGATCGACGCGCCCAGCTTGGCGATGGTGTCGACCTCCACCAGCGTCTTCCCGAGCGTGCGCGGCAGCGGCGGGTAGTGGAACTCCGCCTCACCGTCCGGCTCCAGGTGCGCGGTCGGCTCGCCGTCGGTGACGACCAGCACGACCGGCTGCGCGTCCGGGTGGCGGCGCAGGTGACGACCGGCCAGCAGGAGCGCGTGGTGCAGGTTGGTGCCCTGCTCCCACACGCCCTCCAGCGACGTGAGCCCGCCGATGTCGACGGTCTCGGCGTGCCTGCCGAACGTGATCAGCTCCAGCGCGTCCGTGCGGAACCTGGTGCGCACCAGGTGGTGCAGCGCCAGCGCGGTGCGCTTCATCGGCACCCAGCGGCCGTCCTGCACCATCGACCACGACGTGTCCACGCACAGCGCGATGGCCGCGCGCGACCGCAGCTCGGTCTCGGTGATCTCGACGTCGACCACGTCCAGCGACACCGGCCCGCCGCCGCCGCGCAGCACCGCGTTGGTCACGGTGCGGGGCACGTTCCACGGCTCGGCGTCGCCGAACTGCCACGGCCGGGTGCTGCCGATCGGCTCGCCCGCCGCGCCCGCCCGGTTGCTGTCCCGGTCGCCGCGCGGGGTGCGGACGCTGTCCACGACGCCGCGCAGCGCGGTCTCGCCCAGGCGCCGCAGCGCCTTCGGGGTCAGCCGCAGGTCGCCGTCGGGTCCGCGTTCGAGCAGGTTCTGCTCGCGCAGCTGGCGTTCCAGCTCCGCGAGCCGACGCGCGTCGACGCCCGCCTCGGCGCCCAGCTGCTGGACGAGCGACTCGACGTCGATGTCCTCCAGCCGCGCGCCGGGGTAGGACTGGCCGAGCTGCTCGGCCAGCGCGTCCAGGTCGGCCAGGTCCTGCATGGCCAGGGCGCCCTCGCCCAGCCCCAGCGGGTTCTGGCCGCGGAAGCGGGACGAGCCGGTCCAGTCCTCGCCCGGCCGCAGGCCTTGCAGCAGCGAGTCCAACTGAGACAGCTGCTGCCCGACACCGGAGTTGCCGAAGGCCTGCTGCGACAGCGCCGCCAGTTCGGCGCGCTGCTCGTCGGTCATCGAGTTCATCATCCGCTGCGCGGCGGCGGAGCGTTCCGCCAGCGCGTCGATCAGCTCGTCGACGTCGCGCGGGTTCTCGGGGAAGAACTCGCCGTGCTCGCGCATGAACTCGTCGAACCGGGCGGGGGTGTCCTGGTCGCCCGCGGCGTGGCCCGCCAGCAGCGCGTTCAGGTCGGCCAACATCTCCTGGACGCGCTGCACGGATGCCTGGTCGACGTTGCTCATCGCCTCCTTCACGCCCTGGAAGCGCTGGTCCATCAGCTCGCGGCCGAGCAGGTTCCGGATCTTCTCGTACGACTCGCGCGCCTCGGGGGAACGCCAGTCGTACTCGGCCAGGTCGCGCACGGCCGCCGCGGTGCCGGGGGGCAGCGCGTCGAGCTGGGCCTCGCGGAACCGGGCGTCGTCGGTCGGCTCGGGGAACAGGGCCTTGCGCTCGGCGCTCAACGCCTCCGAGAGCAGGCGCTGGACCTCCTGCAACGTGCCGTCGAGCCGGTGGCGGCGCTGGATGTCCGACCGCTTCTTCCACAGCCTGGACATGAGGTCGTCGAGTCCGCGGGTGCCCTGCACGCCGCGCCGCAGCAGCTCGCGCAGCGCGGCGGCGGGCGAGGAGCCCTCCATGACCTCGCGGCCCAGCTCGTCCATGGCGGCGCGCAGGTCCGTCGGCGGCGCCAGGGGGTCCGGGCCGTCGACGTAGCGCCCGTAGCGGTATCCGCTCATCCGTACACCGATCGATCGTCGTCGCTGTCCTTGCCGATCTGCCTGGTCAGGTAGAGCGACTCCAGCGCCAGTTCGACGGCGGAGGCGATCCGGCCGACCGGGTCCTTCGGGCCGACGCCCAGGCGGGCCGCGACCTCGTGCAGGACCGGCAGCTCGGGCAGGGCCGCGAGCACGGTGCCCGCGGGCACGCGCTCGCCGGTGGCGACGGGGTGGCCGTCGGTCACGGCGTCGGCGAGCGACCGGAGGTCGATCCCGGCGAACGTGGAGCGTGCGGTGTCGGCGATCGAGCGGCGCAGCAGGTGCGTGAGGATCTCGATCTCGCGCCCCTCCTCCCCCGCCTCGAACTCCAGCTTGCCGCGCAGCACCTCGGGCACGGACTCCAGGTCGACCGGCCGGGCGACCGCCGGGGTCTCGCCGATCAGCGCGGACCGGCGCAGCGCGGACGCGGCGACGGTCTCGGCCGCCGCGACGGCGAACCGGGCGGACACGCCGGAGCGCTGGTCGACGGCGGACGACTCGCGCAGGTGCCGCACGAACCGGGCGACGACCTCGATCAGGTGGTCGCCGACCTCGGCGACCAGGTCGGCCTCCTGGCGGACCAGGTCGACCTCGTTGGCGATCTCCAACGGGTAGTGCGTGCGGACCTCGGCGCCGAACCGGTCCTTGAGCGGCGTGATGATCCGGCCGCGGTTGGTGTAGTCCTCGGGGTTCGCGGTGGCGACGAGCAGCACGTCCAGCGGCAGCCGCAGCGTGTAGCCGCGGACCTGGATGTCGCGCTCCTCCATCACGTTGAGCAGCGACACCTGGATGCGCTCGGCGAGGTCGGGCAGCTCGTTGATGGCGATGATGCCGCGGTGCGAGCGCGGCAGCAGGCCGTAGTGGATGGTCTCGGGGTCGCCGAGGCTGCGGCCCTGGGCGACCTTGACCGGGTCGATGTCGCCGACGAGGTCGCCGACCGACGTGTCCGGCGTGGCGAGCTTCTCGGCGTAGCGCTGGTCGCGGTGCCGCCACGTGACGGGCAGGTCGTCGCCCAGCTCCTCGGCCCGGCGCCTCGACTCGGGCGTGATCGGGTCGAGGGGGTGTTCGCCCAGTTCGGAGCCCTCGATGACGGGCGTCCACTCGTCCAGCAGGCCGATCAGGGTGCGCAGCAGGCGGGTCTTGCCCTGGCCGCGCTCGCCGAGGAGCACGAAGTCGTGCCCGGCCAGCAGGGCGCGTTCGAGCTGCGGGACCACCGTGCGGTCGAAGCCGACGATGCCGGGCCAGGGGTTCTTGCCCGCGCGCAGTGCGGTGAGCAGGTTCTCGCGGATCTCGGTCTTCACGCTGCGGGGCAGGTGGCCCGCGGCGCGGAGCTCACCCGCGGTACGGGGAAGTGCGGAGGAGGCGGTCACCCGATCGACGCTACGCACGTTTGCCAGACTGGTCGACGTGGAGCAACTCCAGCGGCGGTGGGCCGTCGTCGCCGCGGTGGTCCTGCTGCTCCTGGTGAGCACGGCGTTCGGCCTGTTCCAGGTGTCGAAGTCGCGCACGTTCCAGTTCGCGGGAAAGCTCGTCCACCGGGTGGAAACCGACCGCAAGGTCGTCGCGCTCACGTTCGACGACGGTCCCGGCGACCGGACCCTCGACGTGGTGCGGACGCTGGCCGACCTGGACGTGCCCGCGACGTTCTTCGTCGTCGGCCGGGAGGTGGACGCGCACCCCGGGTACGCCCGCCTGCTGGTCGACGCGGGCCACGAGCTGGGCAACCACAGCTACACCCACCGGCGGATGGTGCTGGTGTCGGACGAGTTCGTCGCCGACGAGGTCGAGCGCACGGACGCCGCGATCCGGGCCGCGGGCCACACGGGACCGATCCACTTCAGGCCGCCGCACGGCAAGAAGCTGTTCGCGCTGCCCTCCTACCTCGCCGACCACGACCGGACCACGATCACGTGGGACGTCGAACCGGACTCCGGCGAGCAGCCGACGACGGCCGAGGTCGTGCGCCGGACCTGCGACGAGGTCCGGCCTGGCTCCATCGTGCTGCTGCACGTGTGGCCCACCTCGCGGCAGTCCTCGTGGGACGCGGTGCCGGGGATCGTCCGCGCGCTCAAGGCGGAGGGTTACACCTTCGTCACGGTGGCCCAACTGCTCACCTGAGGCGCAGGAGAATGCGGCGGCACGGACATCCCGGACATCGGAGCATCAGTGAGCGGCAGCGTCGACTTCAGGTGGGCACCGGAACCGGCCGACTGGGGTGACGCCCTGCGCTCGGCCGTGCCGATGTTCCGCTGGGCCCCCTGGTTCGCGGCCGTCCTCCTGGCGGGATCGGTGGTGCTGCTGCTGAGCGGGTCCACGGCTCCGGGCCTGTTCGGCATCGCCGTCGCGGGCCTGGTCGCGGTGCTGGTCCCCGTCCAGGTGCGGATCGACTTCAGCGGCCACCCCCTCGCCGCGAACACCGTCACGGCCACCGCGGACGACCACTCGCTGCGGATGACCGTCGGCGACGCGGCGCGCAGCGAGCTGCCGTGGACGCACCTCCCCGCGTGGACGGAGACCCGGCGCGGGTTCATCCTGCGCACCTGGGAGGGCGCGCGGGGGCCGATGTACGCGGTGCCGTACCGGGCGTTCGAGGACAACGCCGCCCGGAACCGCTTCCGCGACCTCCTCGTCCGGCACGTGGGACCGGCCGCCTGAGGACGGAGCACCCCCGCGGAGGCACTAACCTTGGACAGCGTGTCTTGTGCGAGTGCGACGCTGGTCGTCTGGACCTCCGCGTGGCTGCATGGTGCGGCCGCGGCCGACGACGTCCTTGACGCCCTCGGGGCGTGGGCCGACCTGCACGAAGTGGTGGCCGACGACGACGGCACCGCGACGGCGCTGGACCTGCCGGGCCCGGACGAGGCCCCGGTCGGCCCCGCGCTGCTGCTGGCGTCGCTGCGCCGCGCGGGCACGCGGACGGGCAGGCTCGCCCTCCCCGTACCGGGTGACGTCCGCGGTCTGGGCGGCAAGGGTCCGCTGAGCACGTGCGCGCTGCGGGCGGGCGAGGCGGCGGTGCTGCCGGACACCGGCGTCGGGCTCGTGCCCAAGGTCGTCGCGGACGGCGTCCTGCGCTGGACCGTGTTCGACCTGCCGTCCGCCGGGGGCGCGGAGCACGTGCCCATCGGCGAGGCCGAGCACGGCCTCTCCAGCGCCATGCGCCAGGCCGCGACGGCGCTGGTGACGCTGGACGTGGCCAAGCACCGCCCGAACGTGCGCGAGGAGATCGCCGAGCTGTCCACCAGGCACTCGAAGCTGGAGTGGCCCGCGGGGATGCCGCCGAGGGCGGTCCGGGTGCTCCAGCGGGCCGCCGAGGTCGCCGCGATCCTGGAGGTCGCCCGCGGCGACTCCCCCGGCGGGGCGAGGTCGGCGTCGGCGATGCAGGCCCGCGACGACGCGCTGCGGCCCCTGTCGGAGGCCGTGCGGCGGGCCCGCTGCGCCGCCGTGGAGGAGGCCGTGCGCGTGCTGTCGGACCAGGCGGCCGGGCTGCACTGATCCCACGGACGGCTGAATCCCGCTCGCACGGGAGCACTCGCGCAGTAGCCTGGGTGGCGAAGATCATCCACACCTGGGGGAGGTTGGGGTGCAGGCGCCCTCGACTGTCGTGCAGCTCGTCCTCCTGGTGCTGCTCGTGCTGCCCGGCATCTCCTACCAGTTCGTGCGGGAACGCCTGCGCGGCCCGGTGCCGTGGGAGCGCGACCTCGGGGAGCGCGTGCTGCGCGCGGTCGTCGCGTCGATCGCGCTGGACGCCGCGTACCTCACCGCCGCCGGTCCCGCGCTGGTCGCGCTCGTCCGCGGCAGGCCGCCCGGCGAGCTGAACGGGTTCGTGCAGCAGCCGAGGCTGGTCGGGCTGGTGGGCGTGCTGCTGTTCCTGGTCGTGCCCGCCGTGGTCGCCTCGGCCGTGTCGCTGGTGGAGCGCGAGCGCCACCGGTCGACCTACCGGCGCACGCCGACCGCGTGGGACCACGCCTTCCGCGACCGCGACCCGTGCTTCGTCCGGGTCCGGCTCAAGGACGGCAACTGGGCGGGCGGCTGGTACGGGCACGGGTCCTACGCGTCCTCCTACCCGCACCCGGCCGAGCTGTACCTGGAGTCCGCGCGGGTGATGACGCCCGACGGCGGGTTCGGACCGCGGGTGCGCGGCACGGCCGGTCTGCGCCTGCGAGCGGAGGACTTCGACGTGCTGGAGTTCGTCAGCGCGCCCGACGACGTGAGAGAGGTGGACGGGTGACGACCGAACCGACCCCCCTGCCCGACGAGGCGGACCTGTTCCGCGGCGCGGGCCGCGGCTTCTCGCCCAAGCGGGACGTGCCGGAACCCGACGAGGCCCCGCCGGGGCAGGCGGGGCCGTCGCGCACCCCGCCGTCCGAGGAGTGAGCGGGTGTTCGCCGCGAACAGGGGCCGGAAGTTCGACCTCGCGCTGCGGGTCGCGCGCTTCGACCCCAGCCCGGCCGCGGTGCGGGCCGCGATCGAGGCGGGCAGGCTCGCCACCGGGCCGGGCGGTGAGGAGCGGGTGCGCCACCTGTCCAACCTCGGCGGACTGCTCCAGACCCGGTTCCAGCAGACCGGCGACCCGAGCTACCTCGACGAGGCGGTCGCGGGCCTGCTGGCGGCCATCGGCGAGGAGTCCGATCCCGGTGGGAAGGCCCGGCTCTACGCCAACGCGGGCGCGCTGAAGCACACGCACTTCACCCACGTCCGCGACCCGGAGGTGCTCGCCGACGCGATCGGTTTCAGCCGGGCCGCCGTCCACGCCGCGGCCGAGGGACCGGACAGGGCGAACTACCAGCGCAACCTCGCCATCGCGCTGACGACCGCGTACCTGGAGAACGGGAAGCTCTCCGCGCTGCACGAGGCGATCGAGGCCGCGCGGGGGTGCGCCACCGGCGCCGAGGGCGACGACGTCATCACCGCGCAGGGCCTGCACTCGTTCGCGCTGCTGGTCCGCCGCCTGTTCGACGCGACGGACGACGTGGAGGTCCTGGCCGACGCGATCGACGCCGAACGCCGCGCGGTCGACCTCACCGCGCCGGGGTGCCCGGAGCGGATCGACCGGCTCGCGCTGCTCGGCGACCTGCTGGCCGACCGCTTCCAGTGGACCGGGGCGCGGGAGGACCTGGGCGAGGCGGTCGACGTCCGGCGCACCCTGGTCGCGGTCACCCCGAAGGGGCACGGGTCCTACGACGCGCACCGCGTCGACCTGGAACTGGCGGAGCGGACCTGGACCGGCGTCGTGGGCACTCGCCGGGCCGACGGCACCGTCCCGCCGTCCGACCGGACCGGCGTGCGGTCCCACCGCGCGGCCGAACTGACCGCCCGGTACGTCGAGACCGGGGACCGGGCCCCGCTCGACCAGGCCGTCGCGGAGGCCCGCGCGGCCGTCGCGGACACCCGTCCGGGCCACCCGCAGCTGCCGGAGCGGATCGACGTCCTCGGCTGCGCGCTCGGGCTGCTGGCCCGGCTCGACGGTGACCACGGCCTGCTCGCGGAGGCCGTCGGGCTGCACCGGCGAGCCGTGGAGACCTCACCCGGCGGCCACACCTACGAGGCGCGGTTCCTCGGCAACCTCGGTACCGCCCTGGCCGCGGTGTTCCACGCCACCGGCGACCTCGTGCGGCTCACGGAGGCGACCGCGGTGACCCGCCGGGCCGTCGACGCCGCCACCCGGCCCGACGACCGCACGACCTACCTGGCGAACCTCGCCGCGATGCTGCACCGCCGCTCCGAGACGACCGGGGAACGGGCCGTGCTGGACGAAGCGGTCGCCGCCGCGCGCGAGGCCGTGCGCACCGGCGCGGACGTGGTCGCGGGACACGCCACCCACCTGACCAACCTCGGGGCCCTGCTGTTCGCCCTGTGGGAGCGCACCCGTCGGGCCGCCACGCTGGAGGAGTGCGTCGGCCTGCACGAGGAGGCCGTGCGGAGCACGCCCGAGCGCCACCCCGGACGGCCGATGCGGCTGAACAACCTGGGCGGGGCGCTGGTCACGGCGTTCGAGCAGGACGGCGACCTGCACGCGCTGGACCGCGGGATCAGCGCGCACCGGGCGGCGGTGCTGGGCTGCGACCCGGCCGACCCCGACCACGCCGGCTACCAGGCGAGCCTGAGCGGGGCGCTGCGCCAGCGGTACCTGAGCGGCTCAAGCGGGGGCGAGGAGGAGCTGGCGGAGGCGGTCGACCTCGCCCGCGCCTCCGTGCGCGCGGGGCGGGCGGGCGCCCACCGCCGGTCGAGCAGGCTGATCGGCCTCGGCCGGTCGCTGCGCCTGCTCTACCTGGACCACGGCGACCGGTCCGCTCTCGCCGAGGCCCTGGCCGCGTTCCAGGAGGCCGCGGCGCTGCCCTCGTCACCGACGGAGGACCGGGTGATCGCCGCGGACCTCTGGGGCGAACTGGCCGCGAAGGCCGACGACTACACCTCCGCGGCCGAGGGGTTCGCCACGGCGGTCCGGCTGCTCCCCCTGCTCGCCGGGCGCGGCGTGGGCCGGGGCGACGCCCAGTACCTGCTGAGCCGCTTCGCCGACCTCGCGGCGGACGCGGCGGCGTGCTGCCTCGCCGTCGGGCGCGTCGACGAGGCGGTGGCGCTGCTCGAACTCGGCCGGGGTGTGCTGGCCGCGCAGGCGCTCGACGGCCGGGGCGACCTGGCGGACCTGCGGGAGCGCGAGCCGGAGCTGGCCGACCGGTTCGCCGCGCTCGGCGCCGAGTTCGAGTCCGACACCCCGCGCGACCGGCTGGAGCTGGCCGACGAGCTGGCGGCGCTCACCGCCGTGATCAGGGCGCTGCCGGGGATGGACCGGTTCCTGCGCCCGCCGCTGGTCGCCGACCTGGTCGAACAGGCCCGCGAGGGCCCGGTGGTGCTGGTGAACGTGAGCCGCTACCGGTGCGACGCGCTGGTGCTCACCCCGTCCGGGGTCGTCGTCCAGGACCTGCTGGACCTCACGGCGAGCGAGCTGCGCCGCCGGGTCACCGCCTTCCAGGCCGCGGTCGCCGTCACGGGTCCGGAGCCCGCCGAGGCGGAGGCGGTGGTCCACGAGACCCTCGAATGGCTGTGGGACACCGTGGCGGGGCCGGTGCTCGACCGGCTCGGGCTGACCGGTGGCACCGACCCGCCGCCGCGGCTGTGGTGGGCGCCGGTCGGGTTGCTGGGCCTGCTGCCCCTGCACGCGGCGGGTCACCTGAGGACCGGGGGTCCCGCGGTCCTGGACCGCGTGGTGTCGTCGGTGACGCCGACGGTCCGCGCGCTCGGCCACGCCCGCTCCCGCTGTCGCGGCACCGGGGAGCCGCGGCTGCTGGTCGTGGCCGTGCCGGAGGCGGAGGACGCGGAAGACCTGCCCGGCGTGCTGGACGAGGCGGAACGCCTCACCGCGCGGGTCCCTGGCCTCACACGGCTGGTCGGCCCGGACGCCACCCGCGACCGGGTCCTCGCCGCCCTCCGCACGAGCACCTGGGCGCACTTCGCGTGCCACGGGTACAGCGACCCGGTCAACCCGTCGAACAGCGGTCTCGCGCTCAGCGGGTCCGTCCTGCACGTCCTGGACGTCTCGCGCCAGCGCCTCGACCACGCCGAGTTCGCCTACCTCTCCGCGTGCGACACCGCCCGGTCGTCGGTCCACCTGTCCGACGAGGCGATCCACCCCACGTCCGCGTTCCTGGTCGCGGGGTTCCCCAGGGTCGTCGGGACGCTCTGGCGGACCAACGACGTGCTGGCCCCGCACCTCACCGAGTCGATCTACGACGACCTGCTGGAGGGCGCGCCGGACGCGGACCGGGCCCCGTTCGCCGTGCACCGCACGGTCCGCCGGATCAGGGACCGCTACCCGGACCGGCCGTCGCTGTGGGCCGCGTACGTCCACGCGGGCGCCTGAGAACCGTGGCAGAACGCGGACACGACGGGGACGCTCCCGCCGCACGGGGAGCCGACCATCGGTGGGGTGATGACGAACCCCGTGGTCCCCGTGGCGGTCGCCCGCCACCGCCACGGCGGCCGGTTCCTGGTCGCCGCCACCGCCTGCCTGTTCGCCCTGGGTCTGACGTGCCTGGTGTTCGTCTGGACGCCCGGCGGCCAGGCGTTCGACGGCGCGCTGCTGCCCCTGTCCGAGCGCGGCGCGAGCTACCAGCAGGACACCCCGCTGCTGGGCCCCGCGAAGGCCGTGCTGGCGGTCTTCGGCGACGAGCTGGTGCTCGGCGTGGTGCTGCTCGCCGCCGTGCTGCTGGGCCGGAGGGCGTGGACGTCGGTCGCGGCCGTGGGCGTCGTGCTCGGCTCGGTGGCGGCGGCCAGGGTGCTCAAGGAGGTCGTCGTGCGCCCCGAGCTGGGCGTCGTGGGCTCGTCCGCGCACAACAGCTTCCCCAGCGGGCACGTCGCCGTGGCCACGGCCCTGGTGCTGGCGTTCGTGCTGGTGCTGCCGCCCGCCGTGCGCTGGTGGGCCCTCGTGCCCGGTGTGCCCGTGGTCGTGGTGGTCGGCGCCTCGACGATGGTCACCGGCTGGCACCGGCTCAGCGACCTGGTCGGCGGCGTGCTCGTGGCCTCGGCGCTGCACTGCCTGGCCGCCGCCGCGCTGGCCGACGACCGGGCGCCCTCCGCCGCGCGCGACGATAGTTGACCTCATGTCACGGGTGTTGTTGATCGAGGACGACCGCGCGGTGCGCGACGGGCTCCAGCTGGCGCTGACCAGGCAGGGCCACGTCGTGGACGCCGCGGAGACCGGCGAGCAGGGGTTGGAGCGGCTGTCGCGGGAGCCGTCGGACGTGGTCGTGCTCGACCTGATGCTGCCGGGGATCGACGGGTTCGAGGTGTGCAGGCGGATCCGCGCGGCGGGCGACCTGCCGATCATCATGCTCACCGCGCGCGACGACGACATCGACGTCGTGGCCGGTCTGGAGGCCGGGGCCGACGACTACGTGGTCAAGCCCGTGCAGGCCAGGGTCCTGGAGGCCCGCATCCGGGCCGTGCTGCGGCGGACCGCCGCGGAGCCGAGGGCCGACCCGGCCGTGGAGCGGCACGGTGCGCTGACCGTCGACCGGGTGGGGCTCGTCGTGGCCAAGGACGGGGAACGGGTGTCGCTCGCGCCCACCGAGCTGCGGCTGCTGCTGGAGCTGTCCGGCACTCCGGGGCGGGTGCTCAGCCGTCAGCAGCTGCTGGAATCGGTGTGGGAGCACGGGTACCTCGGCGACTCGCGGCTCGTGGACGCGTGCGTGCAGCGGCTGCGGGCGAAGATCGAGGACGACTCCGCGGCCCCGGTGTACGTGCAGACCGTGCGCGGCTTCGGGTACCGGTTCGGGCCGCTGTGACGATCGGTCTGCGCGCGCGGCTGGTGGTGGCGTTCGCGCTCGTCGGGGTGATCACCGCCCTGGCGGTCGCGGGCGGCATGTACCTCAAGGCCAGGACCGTCATCCTCCAGCAGGCGCAGGACGCGGCCGTGCTGGCGCTGACCGACGGGGTCGCGCGGTTCGGGCTGCTGCCGCCCACGCCGGAACGGCTGCACCGGATCGCGGACGAGCTGTCGGACCGCGACGACACCGCCGTGGCCGTGTACGACGACCTGAGCGCGGGGGGCCTGCCCCTGTCGGTGGTCACGCCCGAGCTGCGGGAGACCGTGCGCGGCGGGTACACCGCGTGGCAGCGCGTCTCCGTCGGCGGCGAGACCCAGCTCGTGAGCGGGACCGGCGTGGCGTTCGGGTCGTCCGTGCTGGAGGTCTACTCGCTGCGCACCCTGGCGCCCGCGGCGGCGAGCATCGCCGAGCTGTCCACCAGGGCGTGGGTGTTCGGCGGCGGCGCGCTGGTGTTCGCGCTGCTGCTGGCCCTGCTGGCCGCGTGGAGCGTGCTGCGGCCGGTGCGCGAACTCGGGGACGCCGCGCGGCGGATGGGTTCGGGCGACCTGAAGTCCCGTTTGGACGTTCGCGGCTCGGACGAGCTGGCGGGTCTGGCCGTCACGTTCAACCACACGGCCGACGCGCTGGACCAGCGCGTCGACGAGCTGCGGCGGATGGAGGCCGACGCGCGCCGGTTCGTCGCCGACGTGTCGCACGAACTCCGCACCCCGCTGTCGGCCATGACCGCGGTCGCCGACGTGCTGGAGGAGGAGGCCGAGGTGCTGCCCGCGGACGCCGCGCAGGCCGCCCGGCTGGTGAGCCAGGAGACGCACAACCTGACGAGGCTGGTGAACGACCTGATGGAGATCAGCAGGTTCGACTCGGGGGCCGCCGCGCTGGTGCTGGACGACGTGGACGTGGCGGCGGTGGTCCGCGCCTCGCTGCGCACCAGGGGGTGGCTGGACGCGGTCGAGACGACCCTGCCCCCGGACGTGGTCGCGCGGGTCGACCCGCGCAGGCTGGACGTGGTGCTGGCGAACCTGGTGGGCAACGCGGTGCGGCACGGCGGCGCGCCCGTGTCCGTGGCGCTCGACGTCGAGCCGGGCTGGGTCGTCATCACCGTGGCGGACCGCGGCCCCGGCCTGTCCCCTGGCGTGCTGCCCCACGTGTTCGACCGCTTCTACAAGGCCGACTCGTCCAGGGCGCGCTCCACGGGCAGCGGCCTGGGTCTCGCCATCGCCCGCGAGAACGCCCTCCTGCACGGCGGCACCCTGGTCGCCGAGAACCACCCCGGCGGCGGCGCGGTGTTCACCCTCCGCCTGCCCGACCCGCGAGGTGACCGGTGAAGCGCGCCGCCGCCCTCGCGGCCGTGCTGCTCGTGGCGGGCTGCGGCGTGCGTCCCAGCGGGGTCATCGTCGGCGGCCCGGCCCCGACCGCGGCGGCCGTGATCTCCGTGTACTTCGTGTCCGGCGGCCGGGTCGCCCCCGTGCCGCGCCCAGGGTCCGCCTCCGCGCTCGCCCAGCTGGCCGTCGGCCCGACGACCGCGGAACGCGAGCAGGGCTACGCGACCGAGGTGCCCGCGGGTGCCGTCCTCGACGCCGCGGGCTCGACCGTGACCGTCTCGGTCGACGTGACCTCGTTGTCCGCCAACGCCGTCGACCAGATCGTCTGCACCACGGCCGCGGGCTCCGTCACCCTGGTCGGCGGCGGGCAGAGCCGCGGCCCGCTCGCGTGCCCGGTTGGGTGATAACTATTCCACCGCACGTCGAAATGAGATAGGAACGAGGTCGGGCCGAGTTCAGCGGAAAGCGAGGTAGCCATGGCCTATGAACTCGAGAAGAGGCTGGTCATCGGCATCGCGTCCAGCGCACTGTTCGACCTGACCAAATCAGACAGGGTGTTCAGGAGGAAAGGCGTGGCGGTCTACCGCACATACCAGGAGCAGCGACTTAATGTTCCGCTGGCGCCGGGGGTTGCGTTCCCGTTCATCAAGAGACTCCTGTCTCTCAACGACCTCTCACCCCAGGATGATCCACTGGTCGAGGTCATCGTGCTCTCCAAGAACAGCCCGGACACGGGTCTTCGGGTGATGCGTTCCATCAAGCACCACCAACTGCCGATCACGCGCGCCATCTTCCAGCAGGGTCGGTCGCCCTACGGGTTCATGCGCGCGCTGAACATGTCTCTGTTCCTGTCCGCGAACCAGCGGGACGTTCGACGTGCGGTAGCCGACAACCTGCCCAGTGGCCGCGTACTCAAGTCGACCTACGTCGACGACGATGAAACCGACCTACGCATCGCGTTCGACTTCGACAGCGTCCTCGCGGACGACGAATCGGAGCGGGTGATGCAGAGCGGCGGACTCGACGAATTCCATCGGCACGAAACCGCGAACCTCACCACAACGCACAATTCCGGCCCGTTGAGGGACCTCCTGGCGGGCATCACCAGGATCCAGGACAGGGAAGAAGAAGAGCGGGTCGTCAACCGGAAGTACAAGACCAGGGTCAGGGTCTCCGTTGTCACAGCTCGGAACGCACCCTCGCACGAGCGGGCCGTCGAGAGCCTGAAACGGTGGGGGCTCCGGGTGAACGACGCGTTCTTCCTCGGCGGGATCGAGAAGAACAAGGTGTTGTGCGCTCTGCGGCCTCACATCTACTTCGACGATCAGAAACGCAACCTCAAGTCCGCCAGCATTCCGTGCGTCCACGTGCCGTTCGGTGTCATCAACGAGGCCAAGCCACCCTCCTAGTGCTTCGCCGGCCGCTTCGCGGGCTCGCAGCACAGCGGTGCGCAGGGGGCGCCGTTGACCGTGCACCCGGCCGCGGTGAAGTCGGACAGCTTGCGCGGCGCGACGCCGTCGGTGTGCTCGCGGACCAGCTCCACCACCAGCTCGGCGAACCGGGGGTCGGCGTTCGGCGTCGCCGCGCGGGCGAAGGCCATGCCGAGTTCACCGGCCCGCTCGCGGGCCTCGGTGTCGAGGTCCCACACGACCTCCAGGTGGTCGCTGACGAACCCGATGGGGCACAGCAGGACGCCGCTCACGCCCTCCTCGTGCAGCGCCTCGACGTGGTCGACGACGTCCGGCTCCAGCCACGGGATGTGCGGCGGGCCGGAGCGGGACTGCCACACGACGTCGTACTCCTCGCGGCCCACGGCCGACGCCACGAGGCGGGAGGCCTCGGCGACCTGGCGGGAGTAGCGGTGCCCGCCCTCGGCCGGCGGTCCGGCGGCCCGGTCGGCCGAGACCGGCACGGAGTGCGCGGTGAACACCAACCGGTGGTCGGCGGGCAGTGCGAGGGCGGCCGTGCGGACCGCGTCGGCGAACGCGGCGATGAACAGCGGGTGGTCGAAGAACTGGCGCAGCTTCACCAGTTCGGGGGCGTTCGGCACGGCCGCACGGGCCCGCAGGATGTCCTCGTCGTACTGGCGGCAGGCGGAGTAGCCGCCGTAGGCGCTGGTGGGGAACACGAGCGCGCGCCGCACGCCGTCGCGCTCCATCTCGGCGAGGGTGTCCTCGACCATCGGGTGCCAGTTGCGGTTGCCGAAGTAGACCGGCAGGTCCAGCCCGGTGGCGCGGACGGCGTCGATGGCGGCGCGGTTCAGGGCGTTGATCGGTGACACTCCGCCGAAGTGCTGGTAGTGCACCTCGACTTCGTCCAGCCGTTCGGGTGGTACGCCACGCCCCCTGGTGACGTTCTCCAGGAATGGACGGACGTCCGCTGGTCCTTCCGGGCCTCCGAACGACAACCAGAGCAGCGCGTCGTAACTCACCGCTACATCCTGGACCCGGTCAAGGGAACGCGCACGACCGGGTCGACGTGCTGATGATCACGTCGACCCGGTCGGGGGACGGCTAGAGGCCCAGGAAGTGC
The DNA here is from genome assembly GCF_057122925.1 of Umezawaea sp. Classification (NCBI taxonomy): domain Bacteria; kingdom Bacillati; phylum Actinomycetota; class Actinomycetes; order Pseudonocardiales; family Pseudonocardiaceae; genus Umezawaea; species Umezawaea sp. Next base: position 122,273 of record NZ_DBNGPQ010000109.1, read on the forward strand.
ACGCCGCCGTCGACGAACACCATCGAGCCGGTCGTCGCGGGGAACCAGTCGGACAGCAGGCCGCACACGGACTGCGCGACGGGCGTCGGGTCGTCGACGTTCCAGCCGAGCGGGGCCTTCTCCGACCACATGGTTTCCAGGTCGGCGAAGCCGGGGATCGACTTGGCGGCCATCGTGCGCACCGGACCGGCGGACACGAGGTTGACCCGCACGCCGTGCTCACCGAGGTCGCGCGCGAGGTACCGGTTGATCGACTCGAACGCGGCCTTGGCCGGGCCCATCCAGTTGTAGGCGGGCCACACCTGGCGGGCGTCGAAGTCGAGGCCGACGATCGAGCTGCCGCGGGACAGCAGCGGCAGCGCGGCGGCGGCCAGCGCCTTGTACGAGTACGCGGACACGTGCATCGCCGTGGCCACGTCCTCCCACGGCGCGTCCATGAACGGAGCGCCCAGGCAGCTCGGCGGGGCGTAGCCGACGGCGTGCACGAGGCCGTCGAGGCCGTCCACGTGCTCGCGCACCCGATCGGCCAGCGTGTCGAGGTGCTCCTGGTTCTGGACGTCCAGCTCCACGACCGGCGCCGGGTTCGGCAGCCGCTTCGCGATGCGCTCGACCAGGCTCATGCGGCCGAACCCCGTGAGCACCACCCGCGCGCCCTGCTCCTGCGCGACCTTGGCGACGTGGAAGGCGATCGACGCGTCGGTGATCACCCCGGTGATCAGCAGCCGCTTGCCTTCGAGCAGTCCCGTCACTTGCTTCCTCCGTTGATCAGTTCGAGAGACACGGCTCAGTGGCCCATGCCGAGGCCGCCGTCGACCGGGATGACCGCGCCGGTGATGTAGCCCGCGGCGTCCGAGGCGAGGAACGCCACGGTGGCGGCGACCTCCTCGACGGAGGCGAACCGGTTGGCGGGCACCTGGCCGAGGATCTGCTTCTTGCGGTCGTCGGTGAGCTTGTCGGTCATGTCGGTCGTCACGAAGCCGGGCGCCACCACGTTCGCGGTGATGTTGCGCGACCCGAGCTCACGGGCGATCGACCGGGCCATGCCGACGAGGCCCGCCTTGCTGGCGGCGTAGTTGACCTGGCCGGGACCGCCGTAGAGGCCCACGACGGAGGAGATGAGCACGATCCGGCCGTAGCGGTTGCGCAGCATCCCCTTGGACGCGCGCTGCACGACCCGGAACGCACCGGTCAGGTTGGCGTCGAGCACGCGGGTGAACTGGTCGTCGGACATGCGCAGCAGCAGCGTGTCCTCGGTGATGCCCGCGTTCGCCACCAGCACCTCGACCGGTCCCTGGTGCGCCTCGACCTCGGCCAGCGCGGCGTCGACCTCGTCGCCGTTCGTCACGTCGCACTTGACGCCGAACAGGCCTTCGGGGACACCGGAGCCGCGGTGTGTCACGGCGACCTTGTCACCCTGCGCGGCGAACGCCCGGGCGATCGCCAACCCGATTCCCCTGTTGCCCCCGGTGACCAGAACGGACCTCGACACGGTTCTCCCATCGCTGCTGGTTGATGGGCGCGAGGCTATCCGTTACCCCCGAGTACCCCGGCATCGGCGGACCCGGATCACAATCGTCCGGGTGAGCGAATTCTCCGATCGGCTGCGCGCCGAGGTCTCCGGCGACGTGCTGACCGACTCGTCCTCCCGTGCCCTGTACTCGACCGACGCCTCGAACTTCCGGCACGTCCCGGCGGTCGTGGTGCGGCCGAGAACGGTCGACGACGTGCTGGCGGCCGTGGCGCTGGCGGTCGAGCACGGCGTGCCGATCACCAACCGGGGCGCGGGCACGAGCATCGCGGGCAACGCGGCGGGGTCGGGCCTGGTGCTCGACTTCGCCCGGTACCTGGACCGGATCGTGGAGGTCGACCCGGACCGGCGGCTCGCGGTCGTCCAGCCGGGCGCGGTGCTCGACCGGCTGAACGCCGCCGCGGCGCCGCACGGGCTGCTGTTCGGGCCGGACCCGTCGACGCACTCGCGGTGCACGCTCGGCGGGATGATCGGCAACAACGCGTGCGGCGCGCACTCGGTCGCGTGGGGCAAGACCGGCGAGAACGTCGAGGCGCTCGACGTGCTGCTGCCCGACGGCACCCGGTTCGACACCCGGACGCCGCCCGCGCTCGCCCTCCCGGACGTCGACCCGGCGTGGTTCCCCCCGCTCGGCCGCCGGGTGTCGGGGTACGCGCTGGACGCCCTGCCGGACCTGACGCGGGCGCTGGTGGGCACCGAGGGCACCTGCGTGACGCTGCTGGGCGCGACCGTGCGGCTGGTCGAGGCGCCGGAGCACCGGGTGCTGGCCGTGCTGGGGTTCGCGAACACCTACGACGCCGCCGACAACGTGGTGGCGCTGCGCGAGTACGACGTGCTGGCTCTGGAGGGCATCGACGCGGGCATGGTCGCCGTCGTGCGGCAGCGCACCCCGGACGCCCCCGCGCTCGCGCTGCTGCCGCCCGGCGCGAGCTGGCTGTTCGTCGAGTGCCGCGACGAGGAGACCGCGCGGCGCGTCGCGTCGGTCGCCCCGGGTTCCGTCGTGGTGACCTCTCCGGCGCGGCAGCGGCTGCTGTGGCGGATCCGCGAGGACGGCGCGGGCCTGGCGACCAGGATGGCCGACGGCACCGAGGCGTGGTCGGGCTGGGAGGACGCCGCCGTGCCGCCGGAGCGGCTCGGGAAGTACCTGCGCGAGTTCGACGCGCTGCTGGCGGGGCACGGGCGGCGCGGCCTGACCTACGGGCACTACGGCGAGGGCTGCGTGCACGTGCGGATCGACTTCGACTTCGCGTCGGGCTACCGGTCGTTCCTCCAGGACGCGGCCGACCTCGTGGTCGCGCACGGCGGCTCGATCTCCGGCGAGCACGGCGACGGGCAGGCCCGCTCGGAGCTGCTGCCGAGGATGTACCCGCCCGCGGCGCTGGTGGCGTTCGGCCGGTTCAAGGCCGCGTTCGACCCGGACAACCTGATGAACCCCGGCCGGATCGTCGACCCGGCGCCGCTCGACGCCGACCTGCGGGTGCTCGTGGCGCCCGCCCGCATCCCGACCCGCACGACGCTCGCGCTGCACGCCGACGGCGGCGACCTGGCCGCCGCGACCCGGCGGTGCGTCGGCGTCGGCAAGTGCCTGAACGCGAGCGGCGGCGTGATGTGCCCCAGCTACCGGGTGACCCGCGAGGAGCGGCACTCGACGCGGGGCCGCGCGCGGCTGCTGTTCGAGATGCTGAACGGCGAGGTCGTGCGGGGCGGCTGGCGGTCGGAGGAGGTCCGCGACGCGCTCGACCTGTGCCTGGGCTGCAAGGGGTGCAAGCGCGACTGCCCGGTGGACGTGGACGTGGCGACCTACAAGGCGGAGTTCCTGCACCAGCACTACCGGGGGCGGGTGCGGCCCGCGGCGCACTACTCGATGGGCTGGCTGCCGCTGTGGCTGCGGCTCGGGCTGGTGAACCGGTTGACCTCGCGGTTCCCCCGGCTCGCGGGTCTGGCGCCGGAGCGGCGGATGCCCGTCGTGGCGGAGCGGTCGTTCCGGGCGACGTTCACGCGGTCGGCGGTGGACGGCCCGAGGGCGCTGCTGTTCACCGACACGTTCACCAACCACTTCGAGCCGTCGATCGGGCACGACGCGGCGGCCGTGCTGACCCACCTCGGGCAGCGCGTGGAGATCCCCGACCGCTCCGTCTGCTGCGGGCTGACGTGGATGTCGACCGGCCAGCTCGGCACCGCCCGCCGGGTGCTGCGCCGGACCGCCCGGATCCTGCGGGGGGCCACCGGGGCCGGGGTTCCGGTGGTGGGGCTGGAACCGAGCTGCACCGCGTTCCTGCGCGGCGACGCGCTGGAGCTCGCGGGCGACGACCCGGACGTGGTCGCGCTGGCCACCGCGACGCGGACGTTCGCCGAGCACGTGGCCCCCGCGCTGGACCGGGTCGCGGGCGACGGGAGGGCGATCGTGCAGACGCACTGCCACCAGTACGCCGAACTGGGCTTCGACGCCGACCGGGAGCTGCTGGCGAAGTCCGGCCTGGCCGCCGAGGTGCTCGACACCGGGTGCTGCGGCCTGGCGGGCAACTTCGGCTTCGAGCGCGGCCACCACGAGGTGTCGATGGCCGTCGGCGAGCAGGGCCTGTTCCCCGCCGTCCGGGCGGCCGGGCCGGGCACCGCGGTCGTCGCCGACGGGTTCAGCTGCCGCACCCAGGTGCGCGAGGGGACCGACGCGGAACCGGTGCACTCGGCCACCGTCGTGGCGCGGTCCCTGGGGTTGCGCCCCTGACCGGTGTCACACCTCGTGCCCCGGTGTCGTCTTCACGTCATGGTCCTGGACGGGGGAACCGAGGCACACTGGAGGAGCGGACCGACGCCGGGGGGCGTCCGCTCCCGGCACGACGGCGGTCCGGACGGGGGGTACGGGTCATGAGTTCGCTCGGCACGGCCGCGACAGCCGTCGACCAGCGCTACCACGCGGCGGGCGGTCTGCGCGGACAGCTGAACAAGGTCTTCCCGGCGCACTGGTCGTTCCTGCTCGGGGAGATCGCGCTGTACAGCTTCGTCGTCCTGCTGCTGTCCGGGACGTACCTGGCGCTGTTCTTCGACCCGTCGATGGAGGAGGTCGTCTACGACGGCTCGTTCACGAACCTGAGGGGCCTGGAGATGTCCCGCGCGTTCGAGTCGACGCTGGACCTCTCGTTCGAGGTGCGCGGCGGCCTGTTCGCCCGCCAGGTGCACCACTGGGCGGCGCTGCTGTTCATGGCGGCGATCGTCGTGCACATGCTGCGGATCTTCTTCACCGGCGCGTTCCGCCGCCCGCGCGAGCTGAACTGGGTCATCGGCATCGTGCTGTTCCTGCTCGGCTGCGTCGAGGGCCTGTTCGGCTACTCGCTGCCCGACGACCTGCTGTCCGGCGCGGGTCTGCGGATCACGGCGTCGCTGCTGCTGTCGGTCCCGGTCGTCGGCACCTGGCTGCACTGGGCGCTGTTCGGCGGCGAGTTCCCCGGCACGGAGGTGCTGCCCCGGCTGTACACGCTGCACGTGCTGCTGATCCCGGCGATCATGCTCGGGCTGGTCGCGGTGCACCTGGCGCTGGTCTGGTACCAGAAGCACACGCAGTTCCCCGGTGCAGGCCGCAAGGAGACCAACGTCGTCGGCGTGCGGATCATGCCGGTGTTCCTGGTCAAGAGCGGCGTGTTCCTCGCGGTGGTCGTCGCCGTCTGCGCGGTGATGGGCGGCGTCTTCCAGATCAACCCGGTGTGGAACTTCGGGCCGTTCAACGCGGGCCAGATCTCCGCGGGCACGGTGCCGGACTGGTACATGGCGTGGACCGACGGTCTGCTGCGGCTGTGGCCCGCGTGGGAGCTGTACCTGGGCGACCACACGGTCCCCGCCGCGTTCTTCCCGTTCGTCGCGGGACTCCCGCTGCTCACCGGACTCGCGGCGGCGTACCCGTGGGTCGAGCGCAGGCTCAGCGGCGACCGGGCGCACCACAACCTGCTGCAACGGCCGCGCGACGTGCCGGTGCGCACCGCGCTGGGGGCGATGGCGCTCGCGTACTTCCTCGTGGCGCTGCTGTCCGCGGCCAACGACGTGATCGCGCACGCGTTCGACGTCTCGCTCAACGCCACGGTGTGGGCGGGCAGGCTCGGGCTCCTGCTGCTGCCGCCGCTCGCGTACTTCGTCACCTACCGGCTGTGCCTGGGGCTCCAGCACTCCGACCGCGCGGTGCTGGAGCACGGCGTCGAGACCGGGATCGTGAAACGCCTGCCGCACGGGGAGTTCATCGAGGTGCACCAGCCGCTCGCCGACCACCCGCTGACCTACCAGGGCGCGGCCGTGCCGAAGAAGATGAACAAGCTCGGCTCCGCCGGGTCACCCGCGCCCGGCTCGTTCTACTCCCCCGACCCGGCGGAGGAGGTGCGGGCGCTCAAGCACTAGTCCTCTGTGGACTTGCCAGGCCGACGCGGGCACACGATCAGGTGCACTTCCCGTGACGGTGGGAGGTGCGCGCGAGCGCTCTGCGAGCATGGTTCCGATGATCTCGAACCCCTCCCGCCGGAACCACCTCCGCTCCGTGCCGCCCATCGCGGCCGAACCGGTGAAGTCCTTGCTGCACCTCGATTCCAGCAACTCCGACCCGTCGATCAGCAAGCACCTGACCTCGTTGTACGCCGACACCTGGCGCGAGCGGCACGGCGACGCGGGCCACCGGTACCGCGACGTGGCCGAGCACCCGGTGCCGCTGCCGGGCCCGGCCTACAGCGCGCTGCGCGGGCGGCTGGAGAACCGCGGCCCCGTCGCCGTCCGCGCGGTCGGCAAGCTCCTCGCCTCCGCGGCCGAGGAGCACGAGTGGGCGCTGACCCGGCCGCTGGTGGCCGAACTGCTGGCGGCGGACACCGTGCTGCTCGGCGTGCCGGTGCACAACCTGACCGTCCCGGCGGCGCTGAAGGCGTGGATCGACCGGGTGACCGTGCCCGGCGTGTTCACCGACGCGGCCACCGAGGACAGCCTGCTGCGCCGCACCGAGGTCGTCGTGGTCACGGCGACGGGTGGCCGCCACCGCTCCGGCGCGGACTTCGTGGAACCGTACCTGCGCGCCTACTTCGGCGACCTCGGCGTGCCCGAGGCCAACCTGCGCTTCGTGCACGTCGAGATGACCCGCGCGCCGGACGTGCCGCGGCCGTCGCGGTTCCAGGCCCTGGGCACGGAATCGCTGGCCGCGGCACGCGCCGCCGTCGTGGAGCTGGCGGGCAGTCAGGCCTTCGTCTCCAGCGTGGACTCCTTCGACGTCTCCCGCATCGAGCCGTAGACGAGCAGCGAGACCAGCACGCACCCCGAGACGTACCAGTAGAACCACGACTCGTGCCCGGCCGACTTCAGCCCGAGCGCCACGTACTCCGCCGTGCCGCCGAAGATCGCCACCGTGAGCGCGTACGGCAGCCCGACGCCGAGCGCCCGGATCCGCGTCGGGAACAGCTCGGCCTTCACGATCGCGTTGATCGACGTGTAGCCGGTCACGACCACCAGTCCCGCCAGCATCAGCAGGAACGCGGGCACGGCCTCCGTCGTGGACGCCAGCGTCGTCAGCAGCGGCACCGTGCCGAGCGCGCCCAGCACGCCGAACGCGAGCAGCAGCGGCCTCCGCCCGATCCGGTCGGACAACCCGCCCGCCAGCGGCTGGATGACCACGAACACCAGCAGCGCCAGGAAGTTGATCCAGCTCACCGTGGCCGCGTCGATGCCACTGGTGTTGATCATGAACTTCTGGAGGTACGTCGTGTACGTGTAGAACGCGACCGTGCCGCCGAGCGTCAGGCCGACGACCAGCAGGCACTCCTTGGGGTACTGGAGCAGCGCCCGCAGCGACCCCCGCGAGTCCGACGTCCGGCCCTCCCGCTGGAAGCTCTCCGACTCGTCCATGCCGCGCCGCAGGAACATCACCACGATCGCACCGGTCGCGCCGATGACGAACGCGATCCGCCACCCCCACGACAGCATCTCCTCGCGCGTCAGCACCTGCTGGAGCACGATCTGCACGCCCAGCGCCAACAGCTGCCCGGCGGTCAGCGTCACGTACTGGAAGCTCGAGTAGAACCCGCGCTTCCCCTTCGACGCCACCTCGGACAGGTAGGTCGCCGACGTCGAGTACTCCCCGCCCACCGACAGCCCCTGGAGCAGCCGGGCCGTCACGAGCAGGATCGGCGCGGCGACCCCGATCGTCGCGAACGACGGCGTCAACGCGATCATCAACGACCCCAGCGCCATCAGCGTCACGGACAGCGTCAACGCCGCCCGCCGCCCGTGCCGGTCCGCGTAGCGCCCCAGCAGCCACCCGCCGAGCGGCCGCATCAGGAACCCGACCGCGAACACGGCGGCCGTGTTCAACAGCTGCGCGGTCTGATCACCCTTCGGGAAGAACGCCGCGGCGAAGTAGATGCTGAACGCGGTGTACGCGTACCAGTCGTACCACTCGATGAGGTTCCCGATGGACCCCCTCAGCACGTTGGCGACAACGCGGCGCTCAGCAGCACCCGTCTCCCGCCCCTGCCCGACCTCGACCGCCATAGTCGTCCTCCTGGTGTGATCGCCCACACCATCGGGTCCACCACAACCTCACGACAAGGCGCACCGGCACTTCTTTGCACTCCCTTAGGACGATGGGGCCGGGAGAACCATGATCAAATGCCTTCTACCAGGCGTTTTACCACCCACCCAGACTGTATGATCATCCCCAGGCCGTCCCCAGGCCGTCAACACGCCGATTTGCGCTGGTCGGAACCACCCCGACGCC